>JALZBN010000099.1 GCA_030947365.1 Actinomycetota bacterium | reverse complement strand
GGTCATCCCAGACGTCGTCGGGAATGGCGTTGTGAACCTCGTCTTCGAGGACGTGAAACACGTGGAGGCCCAACTGGACCCCGGCCAACGGACCTGCGTACGAGGGATCACCGAGCACAACTGTCTCGGCTGCGATCTCGGCGCTCTCTGGGTCGGGTGCACCCAGGAGCACGATCAGATCTCCCTTGTCATGCTGCTCGCTGAGCCGGAGAATTGCCTCCTGGCTCTGCAGGTCCATGGCGCCCGCCGCCGTTCAGACGTAGCACTCGGTGGCGGCGTACACAACGGTGCCACCGGCGGCGGTCACGCAGGCCTCGATTGCGGGGCCCGAGATTCCGTCGCGTTCGCCGACGGCGATCACTTTCTTGTCTTTCAGCATTTGTTCGAATCACCCCCTCGCCGGGTTTCTCTCCAGCAAGACGCTCATCCCGTCGGACAGCTCGCACATCCGCCCGAGGAACAAGCTGCCCTTGGCGAGGAGCATGACCCTGTTGGCCTCGCCCTCGGTAAGTCTGTCCAAGGCGTGGGGCAGGTAACACAACGCCGATGCCAGGTGACCCTGGGTCGGCGCGAAGCCGGGCATTCCTCGTTCGGTGACGAACGCGCTGAGTTGATCACGCTCGATGTCGCCCTTGCGCACCGCCAGTGCCGCGATCGTCTTGTAGTTGCGCTCGGGGACGTTTCCCGAGCCCTGGGGCTCGGTGACCCCGGGGTCGTGCAATTCGGTGGCGTAGTCGTCGACGTCGGTGAGCTTCAGGTTCAGACGTTCGAGCGGCGCGACCGCCAGCGCTTCCATGATCGCCGACGCCGATCCGCCGGCAGACACGGTGTGGCGTCCGACGCTGTCGAGGCGCACGATGGGCGACGCCTGGTTGTCGGCTTCGATGAGGGCGGCCGCGCCGCCGAGCACGTCTTCGAGCACCGGCAGGTCGTTCTTGAGGTGGCCCTGGAACTTCATGCCCAGCTTCGGCAGCGAGCCACCGGCGATAACGGCCACCCGCTTGAAGACGCCCGCCGATACCAGGCTCGACGCCACCACGAGCGCCGGCACCGGCGCGGCACAGAAGTTCTTGAGGTCGGCGCCCGACGCGTTGGCGAGGCCGGCGAACTGGGCCACAGCCTTGGCCATGTTGCCTCCACCGCGCTGGTAGCGGTCGCCGATGGCCTCTTCTCCGCACCCGATGACGTAGTCGATCGACTCAGGCTCGATGCTGCTGTTCTCGAGTAGGTGCAGGAGGGCAAGACTGGCCGTCGCCTTGCCCGCCAGGTTCTCCAGCAGCACGTGGGCGGAGAGCGACTCGTCGTCGTCCTGGCCGGCGCGGATGGCGCCGACGAGATTGTCGGCGCCGAGGTAGAGGGGGAGCGCGCCGGGCTCGTTGGCCACCACCTGGGCGTCGCCTTTCGCCTTTTCGAGGTGTTCGAGATCGAAGCGCTTGGCGAGGGGGTGTTCGGCCAGGGCGGCGCCGGCGCGTGCGACGAAGTCGGGGTCGAGGGTGAGGAGGCCGAAGTCGTCGACGAGCGCTAGGAGACCTAGGAACTCGACCTCGGGCATCAACTCGCCGTTACGAGTGAACCGCTCGCGCGCGCCGCTACTGGGGAGGGAGCGGGGGTGGATTCCGTTGAGGTAGGCCTGGTTGGGGCCGTAGGCAACGGCCTCGTCGAAGCTGCGCAGGGACCCGAGGAACTTGGCCTGCACCTCCGCGTCTTTGGGGAGCTCGCGGCGCGGCTTGGATCCGTGTCGGGCCAACCCGGCAGCGTGAGCCATCACCTGGCTGGCCGCGCTGACGACAGGAAATGCTGGCTGACTGGCGCTACTCATACGACCACGTTCTCACGCGCCGGAGTCGAAGACCGTCGGCTCCCGTACCGGCGTGGAAATGGCCACTAGCGCCCTCTCCACCAGCGAGCGGCGCCAGGCGTGCTCCTCCTTGGTGTCGAGCGACGGGTCGCCGGCGGGATAGGGGATGCCCCGGGTAGGGACGATGCGCGGCGCGCCAACCCGCAGCGCGATCGAGACCAGGTTGCACAGCAGTGCTGTCGGGATACCGGCCCGCTCGAGTTCCTTCGCAAGCGTTGCCCCGCAACGCGTACCGGTTCCTCACGTGGAGGTGAGCACGGCCGCTCGCACCTCCGAGTGACGCAGGTCGGCGGCCCACTCGATGCCGAAGCGGCGCGCGTTGGCGACCGACGTGCCGTTGCCGGCGGTCACGAGGTACTCGCCGTAGAGGTGGCCGATGGCGCCTTCGCGCTCAAGCTCGCGGGCCACGTCGAGGGGCACGATGCGGTGAGGGTCCTCGTTGGCATAGACGGTGGAGAACCCACCGTGGATCGAGCGGTACTCGCCCGGCGCGAGGGTGTCGTTGCCGTCGAGGGGGTAGCGGAGCCATTTGGTCGCCCGCGCCGACTCCAGGCGATCGGGGTTGCTATCGGGCACCAGCGCCCCCTCAGTGAGAAGGGCGATGGTCACCTTCGAGGGGTCGTCGATGGGGTCGGCGGGATGCACGTGGTCGAACGTCGGGAGGGGAACCTCGGTGGCGTCGCGGTCACCCGCCAGGCGGGCCAGCACGAGGTCGACGGCGCGCGTGGCCGCATTTCGGTCGGCCATCCTCGATGTGCGGGGCACGGCGCCGATGCGCCCGTCGTCGGCAGTGAGCTCGCCGCCCGCCAGGAGTTTGGTGACGGCGGCGGCCAGGGTGTCGAGCGACGGACCCATCTGGCGCGCCGCCTCGCCGCTGCGAACGACCGGCGCGCCGCCGGCCTCGTCGAGCCCAGGATTGTCGTCGTGCATGGCCGCCAGCACCGGCACGCCGGCTTCGAGGGCTGCTTTGGCCAAGCTGGCGCACGCGAGCCCGTAGCGACCGCTGGTGAACGCGGGCCCAGCGACGAGAAGGTCGGGCGAGGCGGCCTGGACGAGGCCGAGGATCTCTGCCGTGACGGCCGGATCGGACACCGCGTAGTCGTCGCCGCAGTACACGGTGGCCACGATCTGGTGCTCGTCGCCCAGCAGCTGCTGGAGCTTTCGCCCGGGCCCGACCGGCCCGTCCACGACGGTGGGCGACGTCGATGCGGAGTCTTCTCCGCCGACGCCGGCAAAGAACTGGTTGACGTAGTGAACGATGCGACTCATCAGTCGACCACCCCCCCAACCGACGAACTGGTGACGCTTAAGCGCCCTATAGCCACTTAAGTGTCACCAGTTCGTTGGGGGGAGCCGGGGGAGTGCTCGCCCGGCGCGGTGGCGCAGGTGAGGCGGCCCCACCCGAGGGGGCTCAAGGCGCAGTAGACGACAGCGACGGGCAATTCCATGGCCGCAGTTGCCGGCACGCCCAGGAGGTCGAGCTGGGTGCCGCCGAGGGCGACCTCCATCTCGGGCAGTGACAGTCGCTCGTCGTAGTTCCCAGTGCTCACCATGGCGGTTGCCTTGGTCGGCGCGACCACGATCGGGGGCCCGGTGCCGTCAGGGCCGGCCATCTCGGCGAACAAGCCGACCGCGATGAGACCAGCGGCTTCGAGAGCGTCCATCTTGAGGGCGACGTCGGCATCGGCGTTGCCGCCGCCTTCTTTGGTGATGATGGCGGCGTCGAATCCGGCGGCCTTGCACAGCTCGGCTGTCACGTCGGCAACCCGCTCCTTGCTCGACTGGTCGACGGGTTCCGGCGCGATCACGACACCGGCGAAGTGCAGGTCGTGGCCATCGCGCGCTCGCAGGGCGGCGACGACGGGATGGTTCTGGTGGATGTAGGTCGGGTTCTTCAGCGAGGGGTGGCCGAACTGCCCGCTCACGACGGCCCCGTCGTCGAGCTGGTTGGCGTCGATGACGGTGGGCGCGCCGCCCACGAAGCTCTTCCCGTTGACAAAGACGTCTTTGAAGGTGCCCTGGGTCTGGAGGTTGGTGATGGCGGCGACGCGGGGGAGGCCGTTGCCGCTCGCGCCGGGCGCCGGCGCGGGGAAGGTGTCGACCTGGTCGGGCGGCGCGCCGAGGGCAGCCTCGGCCAGCCGCGCCGCCCGCGCCAGAACGCCGCGCCGCAGTGCGCCGTCGACGTCTTCCCACGCTGCTCCCTCGGCGGGCTCGAACTCGACGACCAGGTTGTGGGTCTGGGCCAGTGGAGAGAGCGGCGCGGCTGGGCCCGACATGTCGATGAGCGCCTCCTGGGCCCGGGGCAAGAAACCAGCGGCGACAACGGCCGCGCCGGCCAGCACGTGGGTCTCGCCCTCACCGGCGTGGCCGCTCGGTGAGAGGCCACTCGGTGAGACGAAGCCGGGAAAGATGCCGCCACCACCGGCGCCCTTGGTGCGGGGCTCCACCGCGTCGAGCACTTTGACGATGCGCGCCGGCTGCCCCGGCGACACCCACGTGACCCGGGTCCCGGCCAGGGCGGGGTCGGACAGGATCCGGCGCGCTTCGTCGCCGCACACGGTGAGCTTGCCGGCGTCGAACCGGGTCTCAGCGCCGAAACCAACGTCGCCGACGCGGTGAACGATTCGGGTCAGCTCTCCCATCCCCACGGACGGTAGCGTGACCCACCGGCATGGGCACACTGGCGAGGTCGACGCACCTGCTCGCGCCCTGGCTCGTGCGCCGTGGCGACAAGCTCGGCCCCCCAGTCCGCACCATGCCCGCCGCCATCCTCCGCTGGGCCCCTGGGCGCCTAAGGTGAGCGTTGCCCATGACGTCTGCCCCTGACCCGCCCGCGCCGCCGCTCACGCTGGAGGTCATGGGTGAGGAGGCCTACCGCGAGGCGGTGGCCAAGGCGTCGAAAGCGCTGCTCGCCGATCCGCAGCTGCGGCAGATGTTCCAGGGCGCCGACCTGTGGCTGGTGGGGTTCGATGTCATCGACAAGGACGACGGCAACCCACCTCGGTTCAGCACGATCGTCCACGACACGGCCACGGGCCGGTCGGTACGAGCTGAGGGCGCCTTCTACGACGACCCCGACGACCTCGGCACCCTCTCGATAACCCCCACGGCCCAGCAGCAGCCTCCCACCGAGGAAGAGCATGCATGGGCGGTTGAGACCCTCCGAGCGGACATGGACTGGGGCAAGGTTGTGGAGGGGCTCGAGGCCTATCCGCCGAGCCCCCCGTTGGCCAACATCGGCTATCCCGACGGATCGGTCGAGCGGGTCATCACCGTTGGGCTGCGATCGGCGACAGACGACGGACCTCGTCACCGGATCATGGGCGTCAAGACCTGGGACGGCAAGGCCGTGCCCGAGCCGCTCGGTGTGCCCGCGCCGTCGTCGCAGGAGCACGGCGTTTCTCTGGGCCCGGTGCTTCCTCCGGAAGAGGTGGAGGGATCGCCGCGGGCCCGGGTGCAGGTTCGCCGCGAGGGCGACGACCAACTCTTGTGGGACCTCATCGTGGTGAGGCCGAGAGCCTCGTCGGGCACGAACGGCTCCGGTATCGAGCTGCGCAACGTCGATCACAGGGGTCAGCGGGTGCTCTACCGGGCCCACGTCCCAATCGTCACC
>JALZBN010000098.1 GCA_030947365.1 Actinomycetota bacterium | reverse complement strand
GTCTACGGCTTCTCGGTTCCGAAGATGCTCGGCATCGACCAGGAGCCGGTAGTGATCGATCAGATGATCGTGCCGCCGGTCGCCCACGGTGTGAAGGTGATCTCGACCGGCTTCTTCGTACCCGACGACCAGCCCGTCATCTGGCGCGGGCCGATGCTGCACAAGGCTCTCGAACAGTTCCTCACCGACGTGTACTGGGGCGAACCCGACTTCCTCCTGGTCGACATGCCGCCCGGCACCGGCGACGTCGCCCTGTCGGTCGCCCAGTTCGTGCCCCGCGCCGAGGTGCTCGTCGTCACGACCCCCCAGCCGGCGGCGCAACGGGTGGCCCAGCGGTCGGGGCTCATGGCCCGCAAGGTGAACCTGCCGGTGCGCGGCGTGATCGAGAACATGAGCTGGTTCACCGGCGACGACGCCAAGCGTTACGAGATCTTCGGCTCGGGAGGCGGGCAGCTTCTTGCCGATCAACTCGACGTGCCCCTTCTCGCCCAGATCCCCCTCGTCACGGCCCTCCGTGAGGGAGGTGACATCGGCGTGCCGGTCACCATCTCTGATCCAGACGCGGAAACGTCGGTGGCCTTCCGCGAACTGGCGGCGCGTATCGACAGTCTCGCGCCGAGTCGCATCTACCGACCCGAACTCCGCATCTCCTAGGCGTACGCTGATGCGGTGACCAGGTCGGACGCTCCTGTCGGCCGGCGCGTCATCTTGGGCATGCTCGGCCTGGGTGGAGCCGGGATCCTGTTCGGAGCCAAGGTCCAAGACGTGCTGGAACGCACGATTGCGCCGCTGGCCGCTCGCGATGGCACCGGCTTGTCCTCGTTGCTTCCCGTCGGCCGGTTCCGGATCTACACCGTCACCGGCGACCTTCCTTCGCGGAGCAAGGCCGCCTACAAGCTCGCCGTCGGCGGGTTTGTCGCCCAGCCGTACGAGCTCACCTACGACGAGGTGCTGGCCATGCCGCCGACGCGCTTGACCAAGGACTTCCAGTGTGTGACCGGGTGGCGAGTTCACGACGTCAAGTGGGTCGGCGTGCGCCTGGCCGACCTGCTCGACCGCGCCGGAGTGAGCGACGGCGCCCAAGGCGTGCGTTTCATCTCCTTCGACGGCGCGTACAGCGAAACCCTCACCCTCGACCAGGCGCGCCGTGACGACGTGATCGTCGCGTACGAGATGGAGGGCAAGCCCGTCTCCGACGAGCACGGAGGGCCGGTGCGCCTCTATGTGGCGCCGATGTACGGCTACAAGTCGTGCAAGTGGCTGGAACGCATCGACGTCACGAAGGACAGGCCCGAAACGGGCTACTGGGAGGAACGCGGCTACGACACCGACGCTTGGGTGGGAAAGTCGAACGGCCGTGACGACAGCGCCACCTGAACCCGTCGCGCCGGTTCGTGAGCGACGACTCCTGCGTTTCGACACGTGCGAGCGCATCGTGCACTGGGCCAACGCAACCCTTTTCGGGATCTTGATTTTCACGGCGGCGCTCCTCTACGTCGGCCAGCTCTCGGCGCTCGTGGGGCGGCGCGAACTCGTGCGTCAAGTCCACGTCGTCTCGGGCCTACTGCTCCCCATCCCAATTCTCCTCGGCCTGCTGAGCCCGTGGCGTAGGCGTTTGCAAGCCGACATGCACGCCCTCAACCGGTGGGACGCCGACGACAGACGCTGGCTGCGAACCCGGGGCCGTGATCGCACCGTGCGGCTGGGAAAGTTCAATCCCGGTCAGAAGCTGAACGCGGCCTTCGTCGCCGGCGCGATAGTCGTTGCCCTCGCGACGGGATCGATCATGGAGTGGTTCTCGCTGTTCCCGATCGACTGGCGAACGGGCGCCACCTTCGTTCACGACTGGACGGCAATCGCAATCTTCTTCGTGGTCGCCGGCCACATCTGGATGGCCTTCGCCGACGCTGACGCTCTCCGCGCCATGGTGCGGGGTTGGGTGCCAGCGACATGGGCGAGGAATCACCGACCCAAGTGGTACGAGGCGATAACCGGTGAAGAGGCCGGCGCGACTACTGGCGCGCCCCCGACGAAAGGAACTCGGAAAGCTCCTCTGCGGTGATCGCGGGATGTTCGGGCAGCTTGACCAGCTGGACCCGCTGCTGAGCGGCGCGGGTGCAGAACTCGTCGTAGGTCGGACGCGCCGGGCCCGAGAAGAGCGTGGGCTGCGGCTCTTGGAGGGCGAGCAGCGCGATCCCGCCGTTCCCGTCGCCGGCGATGACGCCGTGGTGCTCGTCGAGGAGCGCGGCCGCCTCGCAGACCCGCTCCACCGGGAAGGTCGGCACGGTCAACTCGACCACGATGCCGCCCTCGTAGCCCAGCTCGATGGCCTGGCGGAACGCGTTGCGGTAGCGCTCGCCCAGCGAGCCACCATCCTGAGGCCACATCCGGAATCCGAGGGCCCGAGGAGCCAGTCGGCTCTCGGCCTCGTCGGGATGGAACAGGAGGAGTCGCCCGACGCCCGGCACCTGCCGGGCCTGATCGAGGGCCCGCACGAGTAACGCCTCGACCGTAGCCTGCTCATCGGTGAGGCCGGCGATACCGTGAACAGGGTCGTCGGCCAGAATCATCAGCGCCGGTCGCACCTCCTGACTCTAGGCGCTTCTCCCGGCGCGTACTCTTGAAGCCACGAAGGACGAAGAGGAGATCGAGTGCAGGTTCGTATCGGGATTGTTCAGTCGCCCAAAGAGATAGACATCGACCTCGACGACAACGACGACGGAACCGCGCTCGTCGAGCACATCACCGAGGTCATGGCCGGCCCCGGGATGCTGTGGCTCACCGACAAGCGGGGCCGCAGGATCGGCGTGTCCACCGAGAAGGTCGCCTACGTCGAGGTAGGGGCCGACACCGGCGATCGCCGAGTGGGCTTCAGCGCCCTTTAAGGCGCTTGTTGAGACGCTACCTACGACGATGACAGCGGCAGCGCTCCTCGACCGGAGGCTGTTGTTCGTCACAGGAAAAGGCGGTGTCGGTAAGACCACCGTCACCGCCGCACTCGCACTACTTGCCTCCCAACGCCCAGGCCCGAGCGGCCAGGAGTGGAAAAACGCAGCTCGGGTGCTCGCGTGCGAAGTCGACGCCAAGGGAAATCTCGCTGACTACTTCGAGACCCGGCGGACGGCATTCAAGCCCCGAGAGATACAACCCAACCTTTTCGCGATGTCGATGGACACCGAGGCGTCGCTCACCGAATACCTGCACTTGCAACTCAGATTGCCGGCGATCGCGCGCATCGGGCCGCTGGCGCGAATCTTCGAGTTCGTCTCGACAGCCGCGCCCGGCGTACGCGAGATCCTCACCGTCGGAAAGCTGGCCTACGAGGTCAGGGAACGTCACTACGGGCTCGTCGTCGCCGACTCGTCGGCGAGCGGCCACATTGTGGGTCAGCTCACCGCTCCCCGCTCGATCGACGAACTCATGAAGGTCGGACCGGTTCACGAGCAGACGGGATGGATGTCCGACATCTTGGCCGACCCGGCGACGACCGGGCTCGTCATTGTCACGACTCCGGAGGAGATGCCGGTCAACGAGACGATCGAACTTGTCGCTCGGGTGCGGGAGGAGACCGACGTCCAGGTCGCAGCGATCGTCGTGAACCGCGTCCTTCCTGAACTCTTCAGTCACAGCGACGAGGATGTTTTCGAACGTCTGCGCCAACCGGCACTCGAGTCGGCGGTTGCGACCGCTGTCGGCGGAGCAGTTGCACCCGTTCTCGACGCCGCTCGCCTCGCGGTCACGCTGAGGCGCACGCGCGCCGGTCATCTCGATCGGTTACGAGCGGCCGTTCCCGATGTTCCGCTGCTTTTCATCCCCTATCTGTTCACTCGTGGCCACGGCCTGCGTACGACGAGTCAGACGGCCGAGGCCCTCAGCGCCGAGCTCGGCTTTTGACCACGCTCGAACAACTCCTCGCGGCGAAGGAGATCGTGATCTGCTGCGGAAGCGGAGGTGTGGGCAAGACGACGGTGGCGGCGGCGGCCGCCACCATGGCCAGCTTGTCGCTCGGCGGCAAAGTCCTAGTCCTTACCGTCGACCCGGCGCGCCGTCTGGCCGACGCGATGGGACTCGAAGCTTTCGGAAACGCCGAGACGAAGGTGTCCACCGAGCCGCTCAGACAACTTGGGTTCGAATTCCGAGGCGAGCTGTGGGCGGCAATGCTCGACACCAAGCAGTCATGGGATGAGCTGGTGCGGCGCCACGCGCCAGACCGGGCCACGGCGCGCCGGATCCTCGAAAACCCCATGTACAAGAACGTCTCGGGCAAGTTCGTGCAGAGCCACGACTACATCGCCATGGAACGGCTCTACGACCTGCATCAGTCGGGCAAGTACGACCTCATCGTCGTCGACACTCCACCGACGCGCAACGCGCTCGATTTCCTCGCCGCGCCGGATCGAATGGTCGAGTTCTTCTCCAGCCGGCTCCTTCGGTGGCTCACCGGACCGGCGCGCTCGCGGGTACTCAACATGGCCAGCCGGCCCTTCTACCATGCCGCCGATCGCGTACTCGGCTCACAGTTCCTCGAGGACGTCGCCGAGTTCTTCCTCAACTTCCAAACCATGTACCCCGGATTCGTCGAACGCGCCCGTTCCGTCGAGCGCCTGTTTCACGACCGCCGCACCACCTTCCTTGTCGTCACCACTCTCGAGGCCGCCCCGCTGCGCGAGGCCGAGTTCTTCATGGATGCCATGGCGAAACGGTCGTTCCACCTCGGCGCGCTCATACTCAACAAGGTGCTCCCGGCCTATCTGCTCGCGCCGGACGCGGTCAGAGTGGCCGAGCGTCTCGCCGCCGACGCGCCCGAGATAGCAACGCAACTCTCCGCCGCTGGCCCCCCCGAGGCCGTCGCCCGGGTCCTGCGGGAGATCTCGCAGAGCTTTCTCAACTTCGAGGTGGTGGCCAAGCGAGAGGCCGAGCTTCGTGTCGAATTGGCCTCGGCCCCAGAGGTGGTTGCGAGCGTTCCCTACTTCGACACCGACATCACCGACATGGCCGGGCTCGTCAAACTCGGCCAGTCGTTCTGGAGCGGGTAGAAACCTCCTTCGCCCGTACACTTGAAGCGTGGCGACAATGGTCGAACTAGCCAAGGCGACGCGCCTCGACGGGCTCGAGCTCGCCCACCTCCAGCGCCTCACCGCTTCGTGGGGTTTCCTCGCCGATCTGTGCTTCGCCGACCTCCTCCTCTATGTCCCCACCTCGACGCCGGCCTCCCCCGCCGAGATCAGCGATCCGGCCTACCAAGCCCAATTCATCGTGCTGGGCCAGATGCGCCCCACGACCAGCCAGACGCTCTACCGCGAAGACCAAGTCGGCCGGGTCGTTCGTGGCACCGATGTGTCCCTCGTCGCTCGGGCATGGGCGCTCGAAGAGTTCATCGATGGCGAGGTCGACTTCAGCCCCAGGGGCGAGGCGGCCAACGTGCAGTGCATTCCTGTGCGTTGGAAGGACGAGCTGCTGGGGATCCTGACCCGGGAGTCGGCGCCGTCGATC
>JALZBN010000011.1 GCA_030947365.1 Actinomycetota bacterium | reverse complement strand
GAACTGTCGTTCGCGCCGCGCCTGCCGCAGCGACTGACCCGGCTGGTGTTTCGTTTGTGCTTCAAGGGCCGGCGACTGAAGGTCGAGGTGAACCAGCGCGAGGCGCAGTACTCGTTGGTCGAAGGCGAGCCGCTCGACATCGCCCACCACGGCGCGCCGATCACCGTCAGCCAGAACAAGCCGGTCACCGAGCGCATCCCGCCGGGCCCGGCGCGCAAGGCGCCGCGCCAGCCTCTGGGTCGCGAGCCGGCGCGCCGCCAGATCCCCTGAGATGCCGCGCCGCCTGGCCGCGGTGTTTTTCGTGATCGTGACCGCGTGTGGTGGCGGTACGTCTGCCGCCGATCAGCGGGCGGCAGCGAAGAAGGGCTTCATCCGCCAGGCCGACGCCCGTTGCGACGTGCTGAACCACCGCCTCTCCGAGCTGGAGCCACTGGCCCGTACCGACCAGGCCGCGGCGGCGACTGCGGCGCTCCCTGATTTCGAGGCCCTGCTGGCCTACCTGCACGATCTCCCGGCACCGCAGGGCGATACCGAGCTCTCCGGAATCCTCACGGGCTACGACGAGCTTCTCGGCAACCTGCGCGCCGTGGTGGCGGCGAAGGCGGCCGACGACGAAGTCGTCATCCAGCAGAAGTTCGACGACCTCGAGGCCAAGGAGAAGCGCTTCGCCCGCCAGGCTTTCGCTTACGGCTTCAAGGTCTGCGGCCAGCTCTAAGTCGGTACGGTTCGTCGGTGCGCACCTTGCGGGTACCGGGGTTCAAACTCTTGCTCGCCGGGCAGGCGGTCAATGCCACTGGCGACTGGGTGGCGATCATCGCTGTCTGGGGGTTTGCCGCGTTCCGGTTCGATGCCGGCGCGGGCGACTTGGCCGTGCTCTTCGTTGTGTTGTCGGTGCCGGCGGCGGTACTCGGCCCGGTCCTCGGCGTGCCGATCGACAGGCTCGGACCGAAGCGCACACTCATCTTGGCGAACGGGCTCGGATTCCTCGCCGCCCTCGGGCTTACCCAGGCCCGCAGCTACGAGGCGGTCATCCTCTTTGCGTTGCCGCTTGGCCTCATCGAGCCGCTGGGCACGGCATCGCTCGACGCCCTGCCCCCGCGCATGGTCGACGACGAGAATCTCGTGCAGGCGAATGCCCTCCTCGGCGGCGCGCAAGACCTGGCCATCGTCGTCGGTCCTGCGCTCGCCGCGATCGTGAACACCGGCTGGGGCCTGTCGGGAGCCTTCCTGTTGGACGCGGCGACGTTTCTTGCCGGCGCGTGCGTGGCCCTGCCCTTGAAGGTCGGCGCCGCGCCGCGCGCCGAGCCGCAGTCGGTCTGGCGAGAGCTTCGCCATGGCCTCTCGCTCGTCCGGCGGACCCAAGGGCTTCGCTGGACCCTCGGCGTGGCGACAGTCACCTTCGCCTTGTGGGGTCTGTTCGGAGTGCTGGAGCCGCTGTACGTGCGCGACGTGCTCGGGCGCTCCGACACCGTCTTCGCAGTACTGCAAACGGTGTTCGGGATCGGCCTCGTGGGCGCGGGGCTGGCCCTGGCCCGCCTCGGCGACAGGATGGCAAAGCCCCGCTACGTGGCCATCGCCACGATCCTGTCCGGCGCGACGGCAGCGCTGTACCTCGGCACCGAGTCACTGGTGGTCGCCTTCGTGGGCGTCTTCCTGTGGGGCGTCGACGTCGCCTTCTTCTACGTCCCGGCCAAGACGCTGCTCCAGCGCTACGCGCCGGCGGCCGCCCACGGCCGCATTCTGTCGATCAACCAGGCGCTTGAGGCAGTCGGCGCGCTCATCGCCACCCCGGTGGCGGCGCTGGCGGCCGGCGCGCTCGGCGTGCAGCTCCTCGGCATCGTCGGCGGCGCTTTGGCGGCAGTCGGCGGTGTGGTCGCGCTCCGTCTATGTCGTTCTCGGGTGTTCATCGAATCGCCATACGCTCAAGACGGTGGATTCACGAATCGGTGACAAGCTCCAGTCCATGCGTCTCCGCGTCGGCTGCGAGTTTCTCTACGAGGTTGTCGAACCCACCCCGACCATCTGGCAGGTGCGTTGCCGGCTCGATGGTGAGCACCAGATGCTCTCGGAGGCGTGGAGCTCCACGCCGCTCGTGCCGGCACGCGCCTACGTCGACGCCTACGGCAACCTGTGCGACCGGCTCGTGCTCCAGCCTGGCGTCACCAACATTCGTTACGACGCGCTCGTCGAGATTTCCGCCCGGTTCGACGACGCCGACAAAGGCGCCGGGCAGGTGCCGGTGGAGGTTCTTCCCGAGAGCACGCTGGTCTACCTGCTCGCGAGCCGGTTCGTGTTATCCGACCTCCTCCTCGACAGGGCGTGGGAGCTGTTCGGAACTACTCGTCCCGGCTGGGAACGGGTCCAGGCCGTCTGCGACTGGACCCACGAAAATCTCCGCTACGAGATGGGCAGCAGCACTCCGCTGACGACCTCGAGCGACATCCTCGCCCAGGGCATCGGTGTCTGCCGCGACTTCACCCACGTCGGGATGGCCTTCTGCCGGGCTCTCAACGTCCCAGCGCGCTACGTGTCGGGCTACCTCCCCGACATCGGCGTCGAGCCGCCCGACCTACCTATGGATTTCTGCTCCTGGTTCGAGGCCTACCTCGACGGACGCTGGTGGACCTTCGATCCCCGCAACAATGTGCCCCGAATGGGCCGGGTCGTTATCGGTCGCGGTCGCGACGCGGCCGACGCAGCCATGGTCACGACGTACGGGCCGTGCGATCTGCGATCAATGGTCGTGTGGGCCGACGAGGCCGACACCGTCTGAGCGGGTTCAGGCCGGAGGGGTGCGGTCGATAACCGCGTTGGTGAGACCGATTTCCGCGTCGGCGGCGAACGGTCCGCCGAAGCTGGTGAAGGTCATCGATATGCCCGTACGTCCGTTGAGCGCCAACACGATGTCGAGATTGACGTCGAGCTCGCGGTCGCCGGCGTGCACCGGAACCGTGGCCCGGTAGCCGACCGACGTGGCGTGCAGCCCGGGCAGATCGAGGTTCTCGACCTTGGCGTCACCGAAGGTGACGTTCGTGGGGGGTGGCTGGCCTGGTTTCGGATTCTCGATGGAGGATCGGATAGCGCGGTTCACAAACTTGGCCAGACACGCCGGCACGGTTGGTTTGCGCACGGAGGTGAGTTGATCCTTGGCGCCCTCCCGGGTGGCGACGACCGTTGCCGAACTCTCGACTTGGTGATTGCCGCTATCGCTGAACTGGTCGCTCTTCGCTCTCGTCGGCGAGCTGCGTCCGGCTCCGATGACGGAGGGGTCGACGCCGGCGCAATCGGCGAACTCTGCTTCGGCTGAGCGCTGCTCGGCGCTGCTCGACGAGTCGTCCGAGTTCGGCTGTGCGGTCCAGCCCGACGGAAGATCGGCGAGCTTCAGAACGGCTGCGTCGGCCGTCGCTTTGTCAGCCGCGACCTGCGTGGGGCTCCTGGGATCGACCGTGGTCGCGGGGGACGAACTGGTCGTGTTGTCGCCGCAAGCGGCGACAACCACAACCGCGCCGATCAGAGCTACCAGGCGCCATACCGACAAGCCGTCTCTGCGCACGCACGAGAGAAGCTAGCGGTTCGCTCTAGATCGCGTCGTCGCCGCGCTCACCGGTGCGGATCCGCATAAGCCGGTCGAGGTCGAGTGACCAGATCTTTCCATCGCCGATTTTGCCGGTGCGCGCCGTCGCCGCGATCAACTCGATCACCTTGTCGACATCGCCCTCTTCGACGATTACGTCGACCTTCACCTTGGGCACGAAGGCCACGGTGTACTCGGATCCGCGAAATGCCTCGGTCTTGCCGCCCTGGCGTCCGTATCCCTGCACCTCACTCACTGTCAGGCCCAGCATGCCCGCATTGCGCAGCGCCTCCTGGACCTCCGCCAGCTTGAACGGTTTGATGATCGCCGTCACGAGATGAGCCATTTCGAGTGTCTCCTTTGAACTCAGGTGGCGTCCATGACCGGCGCGGCGCGCCGGTCATGGACCGTGGTCAGAGTGGCCCCTGTCAGGATGGGCATCCTCGGGATGGGCATCCTCGGGATGGGCATCCTCAGAGGTTGGAATCCTCCGTCGTGCTGACCGGTTCAGCAACCGGTTCGGTAACCGGTTCAGCGGGCGGTTCAGCGGATGGCGACATGGCCGGCACTGGGGCTTTGTCGCCGCCGTTGATCGTGAGCGGTGTCGAGTAGGTCATGCCTTGACCGAACTCCATGTGGTAGGCGGGCGTGCCGTGCTCGAAGATGTCGAGTCCTTCGAGCTCGCCGTCTCTTTCCACCCGCAGGTTCCAGCTGCCCCTGATCGAGCCCACGATCTTCATGATGATGAAGGCGACAGTGAACACGACGACCACGCACGTGAGACTGCCGATGGCCTGGGCTTTCAGCTGGTCGAGCCCGCCTCCGTAGAAGAGGCCCGTAACTACAGTCGATTTGTCGGCACCGTCGGCTGTCGGCACCCCGTACTTTCCGACTGCGAACAACCCGACCGCGAGCGTGCCCCAGATCCCGGCGAAGCCGTGGACAGCGACCGCACCGATGGGGTCGTCCCAGCGCCGGTGCTCCATGAAGTCGACACCGAGCGGCACGACGACGCCGGCGACCGCTCCGATCACGATCGCTCCCCATGGAGAGACCCAGTAGCAGGGAGCCGTGATAGCGACAAGACCTCCTAGGAAGCCGTTCACCGACATTCCCAAGTCCCACTTTTTCGACCGGGGATAGACGAAGAACACGGCGATCAGGCCTGCAGCACAGGCGGCAAGGGTTGTGTTCGCCGCCACCCGGCCGATGCCGACCCAGTCCATGGCCGACAGCGTCGAGCCCGGGTTGAACCCGTACCAACCGAACCAGAGGATGACGCCGCCGATGGCGCCGATCGTGAGGTCGTGGGGCGCCGTGGGGCTGCCCCCGTCACGCTTGAACTTTCGCCCGAGGCGCGGGCCGAGGGCGATACAGCCGGCGAGGGCGATGAACCCACCGACGGTGTGCACGACGGTGGAGCCGGCGAAGTCGCGGAAGACCGCGCCGTTGGTAAAGGAGTTGAGGTAGCTCGGTGTCATGTTGCCCAGCCAGCCGCCGGGACCCCACACCCAGTGCCCGAAGATCGGGTAGATGAAGCCCGACACCATCGCGCTGTAGAGGATGTCGCCCTTGAAGCTCGTGCGGCCGACCATGGCGCCCGACGTGATCGTCGACGCAGTGTCGGCGAACGCGAACTGGAAGAGGAAGAAGGCGAGGAACGCAACCTTCGTCGTCCCGTAGGCGGCCGTCATGCCGTGCAGGAAGAAGAACTGGTGGCCGATCAGGCCGTTGCCCGCCCCGAACTGGAACGCGAAGCCGATCGCCCAGTAGAGGATCCCGCACAGACACGTGTCGAAGACGCACTCGAGCAGGATGTTCACGGTTTCTCGAGATCTGGCGAAGCCGGCCTCGAGGGCCATGAATCCGGCCTGCATGAAGAAGACGAGGAACGCGGTGACCAACACCCAGACGGTGTTGATCGGGCTGACGAAGTCGTTCGCCTGATGCACGATTGGCTGGGCATCCTGGGCGAAGGCCGCGGATTCGAAGAGCCAAGCAAAGCCCTTCATCGCCGCCAGGACCGCCAGGATCCCGAGCATCTTGCCGCCGAGGATCACCCACATGATCTTGCGGGTGTCCTTGTCCTTGAGCTGTCGTAACTTCCCGAGTTTTGTGAGCATGTCGGGCACCGTACGAGGCCGCCATTACGGAACCGTTCGCTAGATGTTTCAAGTTTGTGAACTGGACCGCCGGGGCCCGGGGCGTGCTACCTGGTTGGAGGGCCGGCGGCCCGGCGCGCCGAGATTGGTCGGTCGAGGTGGAGAAGTCCACCCTGTTGCTGGTCGACGTAGGGGGAGAAGAGGTCGGACGCGACGAAGCGCGCCCGGGTGGCCGCCAGTGCCTCGGGGTCAGGCTTTTGGCGGACGTTGAAGAACGGCTCCTGGTAGATGAAGCTCCTGTCGACGCCGAGGTCAGACAAGGCCGCCGCCATCTCCTCGATCATCGCCCCGTTGCCCACCAACAGGTAACGGGTTTCACCGAGGTTCGGCAGGAGCGGCGGCACCGACTCCGTGAGTCGCCCGCTGAGACCGGCCCAGCCTGACGGGGGCTGCGACAGGGTGACGTTGTAGCTGAACCGGGGATTGCGCCGGACCAAGCCGTCGAGGACGTCAAGCAGGCACAGGTCGTCGAGGAGGCGCAGTCCCCAGAACAGCCGGATGGCGCGCCGGAAACCCTGATCGGTGAGCACCTGAACCAGGGACAGGAACGGGCCGACGCCGACGCCGGTGGCCAGCAAGACGAGGTCGGTGTCGAACTCCTTGGGCACCATCGATCGCCCGAGCGGCCCGCGAAAAGCAATGACGTCACCGACGCTCAGGGAGCCGAGGTAGATCGACAAGGGCCCCTCGGGCACGAGTCGAACGAGAAGTTGGAATGTGCCATCGGTCGTCGGCGGGGAGACGATGCAATACGGCGTCTTGCGCCATCCATAGCCCGCCAGCTCGAGCTGGATACCGATGAACTGGCCCGGATTGAACCGAAAGCTCTCTGTGTCGAAGGCTCGGAACGAGATGCGCACGGTGCCGGTCGACGTCAGCGTCTCGTAGGCGGTGACCTCTGCGTGGTGGTCATAACGATCGACCCGGCGCAGCTTGCGTTCGGGCGCCCCCCGGGAGAGGGGTAGCGAGCCCTCCTCGGGTGAGGCGTCGATATCGGTCGCCCCGGCCCGGATGGGCATCGACCGGTGCCGGAGGTTCGGTTCGTCACCGCGGTTCTTGGCCATCGCCTCCTACCGGCTCTCGACGGCACCAGGCTAGCCATCGCGGCCGGCAATCCGGGACGCGGCGGGCCTGGCTAGGCGACCTTGCGGTAGCGATGCACGGCCAGCGGGGCGAAGACGAGAATCATGGCGGCGATCCATCCCAGGCACTTCAGCACCGGGGTAAAGGTCTCTCCACCTGACAGCAGGGCTCGGGCCGCGTCGACGGTGGCCGACACCGGCTGGTTGGCGGCAAACGTCTGAAGCCACCCCGGCATCGTCTTCAGGGGGACGAAGGCTGTTGACGCGAAGACCAGCGGGGCCATGACAGGAAACGCGGCGGCCTGGGCGGTCTCGGGGTCGCCGACCATGAGTCCGACAGTGGCGAAGATCCACGAGAAGGCGTAGCCGAACAGCACCACCAGGATCACTGCGGCCAGCGCGCTCACGACGTTGGTGTGGACCCGGAAGCCGACCAGGAAACCGACGACGCCCATGAGGAGGACAACGAAGATGTTGCGGATGAGGTCGGCTGTAGTGCGCCCGGCGAGAACTGCGGAGCGGGCCATCGGCAGGGACCGGAACCGTTCGATGAGGCCGGTGTGCATGTCGGCGGCCAGCCCGACGGCAGCACCAAGTGCCCCGAACACGACCGTCTGCACGAAGATGCCGGGCATTAGGTAGTCGACGTAGTTGCCGCCCTGGATCGGGATGGCGCCGCCGAAGACGTACCGGAACAACAGTACGAAGACGACGGGCTGGATGGTGCTGAAAATCAGAAGCTGTGGCACCCGGATGTAGGCGAGAAGGTTCCGCCAGGTGACGGCGGTGCTGTCGCTCACGGCACTGCTGAGACGGGTGAGACCCCCCGGCTCGGTCATGACGGGGATGGGGATCGATGGGGCGGTTGTGGTCACGCGGCACCTCGCTCTCTGTCGTTGTCGGTGGACGGCTGGTCACGGCTCTCGCCGGGTTCAGCGTGGCGTCCGGTGAGGGCCAGGAAGACGTCGTCGAGGCTGGGATCGCGTAGCGCCAACGTGGTTGCGGCCAGACCCTTACTGTCGAGCGCTCGAAGCGCGGCCATGACGGTCTTGGCGCCGTCGTCGGCCTTGAGCCGGACGATGGTGCGCTCTCGCTGTGGCCCGCCGCCATCGAACTCTGAGAGGGCGGCTTCGGCCGCCATGGCGGCGGCTTCGGTCTCCAGGCCGATCTCGACGACGGTCGACCCAAGGCGACCCTTGAGCTCGGTGGGTGTGCCTTCGGCGATCACCTTGCCACCGTCGATCACCGCGATCCGCTCGGCGAGCCGGTCGGCTTCCTCGAGGTACTGCGTGGTCAGCAGAACCGTGGTGCCCTCCGCGACCAGTTCGCGGATCATCTCCCAGAGGTCGTTGCGACTCTGGGGATCGAGTCCGGTCGTGGGCTCGTCGAGGAACAGTACGGGCGGCCGGTGCACGAGGGCGGCGGCGACGTCGAGGCGGCGCCGCATACCCCCCGAGTAGGTGCGAGCGGGCCGGTCGCCGGCATCGGAGAGACCGAACCGGTCGAGCAGCTCGCCCGCCCGCGACACCACTTCGGCTTTCGGTAGCTGGGTGAGCTTGCCGACCAGGCGAAGGTTCTCGCGGCCCGTGAGGTTGCCGTCGATAGCCGCGAACTGCCCGGTTAGGCCGATCAGCCGGCGTACGGTCACCGGCTGGCGGGCGACGTCGTAGCCGAGGACTGACGCGTGGCCCTCGTCGGCCCGAAGGATGGTGGTGAGGATGCGAACGGTCGTCGTCTTGCCCGCGCCGTTCGGGCCCAGTAGGCCGTAAACGGTGCCCTGGGCGACCTTGAGGTCGACACCGTCGAGGGCGACGACATCGCCGAACCGCTTATGAAGTCCCTCTACGAGGATTGCTGGATCGCTCATGCACCACACCTTCGCGCGACTGGTTGAAGTCGTCAAGCAATTTGGCAAGAAAACTATTGGAGTCATTGAACTATCTGTCGGTGAGCTGTAGTATTGGGGTGTGGCCACCCGCTCTCTCACTGCCAAGGAGTCACTGGCCAAAGAGGTGTGGGGTCAGCTCTATGGCTACTTCCAGCGTCACCGGGATGTGATTCAGCAACACCTGTCGGAGATGGAGCTGAGCTTCGGTGACATGCGCGCTTTGATGGTGCTCGATGTCGAGCATCCCCGGCCCATGCACTCGCTGGCGGAAGCGTGGGCGTGCGACGCGTCCAACGCCACCTGGATGGTTGATCGCCTCGAGCAGCGAGGATTGGTCGAACGCCGGATGCTGCCGGCCGACAGGAGAGTAAAGGCCGTCGTCCTCACCGCAGCCGGTATCGAGACCAAGGTGAAACTGCTCGAACGACTGAGTCGCCCGCCCGATGATCTCCTGGCGCTCAGCCGGTCAGATCTCGAATGCGTCCGAGATGCGCTGGCCAAGCTTCCCACCGGCGCGCCGTAGCCGCCGCAGAGGTGGCAGAGCTATCGGCGGTGTCAGAGGTATCAGAGGAGCTGTAAGACGTTGTCGATGGTCAGTGACGATGCCGTGTCGGCGCGCCCGAGCACGCGGTTGAGTTCGGACTGCAAGGTGTTGGAGTGGCGCACCAGTGAGTCGCTCAGTTCGCCGAACGTCTGGTTGCCTGCCTCCGCCACGCGATAGGAGAAGAAGTCGCGGGGCCGGGCGCGAGGCGCGTTCTTCATGAGGTTCGCCAGTATGAATCGGTACCGGCTGAGGGCGTCACCGAAGGCGTCCTCGATCGAGAAGAACTCGAGAAGGGTCGGGAAGTCGACGAGCTCGTCGAGGCGCGACTTCTCGGCGCTCGCTCCTTCCGCGGTGAGGAGCACGGCGATTGAGCGCTCGATCAACCGTGTGGGGGCCGCGCACACGCGTCCGGTCTGATCGCGCGCGAAATGCTTTTCGCTCTCGGCGAACCGGACGACTTCGTCGGCGGTAAGCGTGTCGCCGTAGGGTCCCCGCCGGTTCAGAAGGTCGAGTGCGGCCGAGAACAGGCCCCGGCTGGCCTTGAAGATCGATGCGACGTACGGCGGCAGCTTGTTGTAGGCGGGGACCGGGGCCACGCCTCGATAGAACAGCACGAGCGGAAGCGTTAGCCCGAGGTGGCTGGTGTCGTAGAGGGCGCGCACGGTGGCCCGCCGCTCCGGAAAGACGGTCAGGTAGTTGGAGGTGAACCAGGCGAACCCGTCGAGGATCTCGGCCGTGTCTTGGCGCAGCGCCTCGTAAGCGGAGATGTTCATGGTGCCCCCCAGCCTCGACGGAGAGTCGGGGAACGGGCACTTCGCTGTCTTCATGGCGACGCCGACGCGCACGAGTTCCTTGCGTGCCCGCTTGGGTGCCGAGTCCTCGAGAAGGAGACGACCGTTCTCGTCGGTCTGATCTCGGACGCTCAGTACCTCAGAGAGGCGGAGGCCGGGGGCGAGGCGTCCGCCCATCTGGCGATCAGCCACGGCCAGGCTCAGTTCGGCGCGCGGCGCGCCACAGTCCAGCCAAGGGCGCCCGCCGCCATGACCAAGAGTCCGGGTACCAGCATCGGTGGCCCACCAGTGTTGGGCATCGCGGCCGGCGCGGACGTAATGGTCGAGCCCGGTGCCACCGTCGTGGCGGAACTGGACGTCGTTGTCGTGGCCGCCCCCGTGGTTGTCGTTGTGGCGATTGTGGTTGTGGCGATTGCGGTTGTGGTTGTGGCGATTGCGGTTGTCGGAGGCGCGACAGGCTTAGAGGTGGAGGTGGAGGTCGAGGTCGAGGCGGACGTCGAGGTCGAGTCATCCTCGCCTTGGCGTACGACAGCCGTCGTGATTCCAGCCGCGAGTAGCAGGAGAACGATGACGAAAAGACTGGCTCGTGCCGCACGGTTCATTAGTGGAAGCGATCAGTCGAAGGGAAGGGCCGAGGTCACTGTACGGGTTGGGGCCGCGGGAATCATCGATCCCGGCGCGTCACGAGCCCGGCCAAACGGCCGACGGGAATGCTCTCTACCCAGCGTGAGGTTCGAACTGTGACCAAGGCACCGGATCTTTGCCGTCGATCTGCCCGACGAACTCGTCGAGATACCAGTCCCGGAAGCGCACTGCCTCGGGCGGGGGGGCGATCGTTAGGAGATCACCGTGCTTGCAGTATTCGTCGGCTCGAGCCAATAGGTCGGCGAGCTCCTGCACGGCCTCACGTGCCGCCCGGGGAACGTGATAAGTCAGGTCGATCGTGTCATCGTCGCGCTCGATCGCGACCTGGAGCTCGGCTTCAGGCGAGGCCGTGAAGTCGCTGAAACGCTCGTTGAGTCGCTCGATGAGGCTGAGAAGCTGGGCCGGTACCTCATGCCCGGCCGTCGACGGACGAGCCAGGACGAGCGCGAATTCCCGGAACAGCTCGTCATGGTGGGCGGAGGAGGTGCGGTAGGCGTCGAGCGACATCCCGAGGATGCGCACCTCGACGAGCTCATGGCTCGTATCGCTCAAATGAAAACCGGCAACCGGGAGCTGGCGAGAGCAGAGGCGCCCCGTGCCTTGACGTTGCTGCTCGGACCGGTGCTTTGGTCGCCACTAGGCCGAATCGTCGCTTCGCCGGGCTCACCGAGTTCCATCTCGATCGCCGCGAAGTCCTCGAGAAGGGCGGCTTCCTGCGCCGTGGCGTAGCGCATCGCGCTGTCTTCATCGAGCTCGAACCACACCACCTTGCCAGAACTGGCCTTTTCGACGCCCCAGCGCGCGGCCACCTGCTCGACGAGCTGGAGGCCACGACCGGTGGCGGCCTCGGGGCCGTACCGCTTGGGCGCGGGAGTGACCGGGCTCCCGTCGCGGACTCCGATCCAGAGGCGGCCGTCGTTGAGGCGCAGGGTTACGTCAGGATCGGTGCGGGTGTGGAGCACGGCGTTCGTGACGAGTTCGCTCACCAAGAGCACCGCACCCTCCTCAAACGTCTGCGCGCCTGACTGGTGGAGAGTGTCCCGTACGAAGTGGCGGGCTTTGGAGACGCTTGCAGGATCTGCGGGTAGCGACAAAGTCGATTCGATGACCATGACCATACAATTCTGGCGCACCGATCGACCACGAATCGGCAATGAGCGCCCAGTCGACGGACGTTCAGAGACTCCGCCCGGCGCGTGCTGTCGCCTGGCACGATAGGAGCGTGTACCGCTCCCGCCTGATCCCGTGCGCCATTGCCGCGGGCTTGTTTGCGCTCGGCGTGTCCTGCACGGGCGGGCAGGGCGACAAGGCCCAGGTCTTCGTGAACGGGCGCAAGGTTGCCATCGCGTCAAAGACATGGGAGGTGGCCGACGCCCTCACCGCCGGAGGGGTCACCATTCGGGGTGGCATGTTAAAGGGTGTCGTCACCGCCCGGCTTCTCGAATCCAACGGGAACCCCGCCACGCTCACGATGGATGGCAACGCTGTATTACCAACGGCGCGCGTGCGTCCGGGCAGCCAGATCAAGGCGTCCGACGGGGCTGACACTGTCGAACCGGTCGAGAACCGGTTGGCCTACGGAGACCCACCCGCCCTCCCGCCGGTTGTGACATCGCTCTGGCACCCAGGGCGCGGACCAGTAGAGCAACAAGTGGTCGGAAAGTTCAGCGGCGAGGTCGTTTCCCGCACCGCCACCGGTCCGGCGGTCCCACCGCAACCCGAGAGCGGCAAGGTCGTCGCCCTGAGCTTCGACGACGGCCCCGACCCCAAGTGGACCCCCGGGATCCTGGCCATTCTCAAGGATGAGGGGGTTCCGGCCACCTTCTGTGTGGTCGGGACGTCAGCAAAGCGCTATCCAAATTTGGTGCAGGCGGAAGTCGCGGCAGGCCACACGATCTGCAACCACACGATGAACCATGCCCACATGACCAAGAAGCCTCATCCCGAGATGGTTGCCCAGATGGTCGACTGCTCCGCCGTGGTCACATCTGCCGGGGTGCCCGCACCGACGTTGTTCCGCGCCCCGTATGGCGAGCTTTCCCCCGACGTGACCCAGACCGCGCAGGCCCAAGGGATGGAGGTGCTTGGCTGGAACGTCGACCCAGCCGACTACACCAAACCGGCACCGGCGACCATCGTGGCCCGGGTTCTCGCCCAGCTGAAGCCGGGAGGCGTGGTGCTCATGCACGACGGCGGCGGCGACCGTGACAAGACTGTCGCCGCAGTACGGCCGCTCATCCAGGCGCTGAAAGCTCAGGGTTGGACCTTCTCGACGCCTACTCGCCAGACTTCGGTTAGCCCACCGCCCTGACCGAAAGAAGCTACCTGTAGTTGCCGGTGTGGCCCAGGCTGTATCGGCCGGGCTGGGGGAAGATGCAGACACCATGGGGTCCCTTGCCGACGGGAATCGTTGCGAGTAGCGCGCCGGACCGGGTGTCGATGACGTAGACGTCGCCGTTGTAGCGGCCGGATATCCAGAACTGGGTCCCGTCAGCCGAAACGCCACCCATGTCGGGACTTCCCTTCGGTATCACCCAGTTGGCGGTTACCTGGCGGGTGGCGACGTCGATCACGGAGACAGACCCACCGAGGCGGTTCGTCACGTAGAGCGACTTGGCGTCGCGACTGAAGTACAGCCCGTGGGCACCCTTGCCGGTGGGAATGAAACCGACGCTCTTCATTGTCTCGCCGTCGACGAGCGTGACCCCGTCGTTGTGGCCCGGAAGGGACTGGTTGGCGACGTAGAAGACCTTGCCGTCAGGTGAGAGGCGAGTGTCGATCGGTTGGCCTCCTACCTGGAG
>JALZBN010000097.1 GCA_030947365.1 Actinomycetota bacterium | reverse complement strand
ACATTCCTGAGCACTGACGGTGACCGCCGATCTCACGCCCCGGCTCAGCGTTATCGGCGCGCCGGCCAGATCACCCGATGGCGCGATTTCACCCCACCGGCGCAGGCGACCCAATACGTCTGCCCGCGAGTCCAAGCCGAGCTGGGCGCTCGCCTCATCATGCGCCTCGGCCAGCTTGGCGAGGCACAGGTAGTTGCTGCGGCCTTTGAGCACCGCAGCATCGACCCGCCCGGGCAGGGCGGTGGCGACGAACGGGATGTCCTTTTGGATGAGCTGGTCTTGGAGCGGCTTGCGGGCCGTGGCCACCACCACCCGGCGATCAGAAAGGACCGCCGCGACCAGGTAGGCGAGCGACTTGCCGATACCCGTGCCCGCCTCGACCACGAGGTGCTCGCCGCTCTCGATGGCTTCGGCAACCGCCTCGCACATCTCCAGTTGCCCGGCGCGCTCTTCGCCGCCTGGCAGCTGGGAGATGATCGACTCCAGCGCCTTCCTGGCCGCTGCTCCCCGGGATTCTGCCATCGCGCACCGACGATCTTAATGGGCTCACCTCGGCCGCCCGAATGCCCCGGCGCGGGGTTCGGGCCGCCGGGTGGCAGGATTTGAGGGTGCAGCCCTCAGCACCAGCCACCTCCGCGCCGGCGCGCCTGCTGACGGCAGTCTCGCTGGCCTGGGTCGCGGCCGGCGCGTGGGCCGTGTTCGCGGTGATGTCGTTGCTCGTCGCAGTCGATGCCACGCAAGGCGTCGACGACGTCTTGCAGCGAGCAGCCGCAGCCGTTGCCCGACGGGCCTCGCAGCACGCTTCGTGGTTGCGGGGTTTCAGCCTCGACGTGGCCCGGCTGGGATCGGTGCCGGTGGCGGCGGTGGTCCTCGTGGTCGTCGTGGTTGCGTTCACCCTGTGGCGCCGCAACCTGTGGCCGGCCGTGCTGCTAGGCGCGACGTTCGTGGGTGTCGGCCTCTCAGTCGGCGGGCTGAAAGACCTGTACCACCGCCCCGAGCCCTACGACCGGGCCGGCGCGCTCGGCTTCAGCTACCCCTCGGGGCACACCGCCGTGGCCATTGCGGTATGGGGCGGCGCGGCACTGCTGATCATGTTGTTCACGGCGCGCCGGCCGAGTCGGGCGGCGACGACAGTGGCAGTTCTGAGTGCGGGAGTGTCCGTTGTGGTCGCCTTGGCCATGATCGCCCGCTCGGCCCACTGGGTCTCCGACATCATCGGCGGCGCCGCCCTCGGCATCGCATGGCTGGCGACGATCACGGTCGCGCTGCTGGTTGCGGGATGGCAACCGGCGCGCCGGCGGCGGTCAGCCGAAACCAACGTGCCCGTAGGTGCTACAGAGCCCGTAGGCGTTGATGAGGATGAACGACGCGATCACCAGCAGGATGACGCGCCGGCGCCAGCCCCGCAGGGGGCGGCCCACGCCCATGGGCGACGGCATGTACCACTGCGGTAAGAGCGGCTGACCGTCGGGTTGTGCGACCGACCCGAACGGCACCGCGTCGGGGTCGGCCACGGCGTCGGGGTCGGCGGCAAGCGCTAGCGCCGTCAGTTCGTCGTCGTCGATGGTCGAGAACGCTTCGGCGAGGTCGGTCGCCTGTTGATCGATTGTCACTTCTTCAATCGTACGAGCCTTTGAAAGGTTGCGGGTGGCGGGGGTGGCACCAGTGCCCGCTCGGCCTCGGTCGCGGCCCGGCGCCGCCGCATCTCGAGAGCCAGACTCTGCTCGCCCCGGGTCATGGCCCAGCGATGGTTGGCCGCGAACCCGGGTTTGAGCAACCAGCTCAGCCGGCGCAGCAGTGGCTTCGTCGCGCTGATGCGCCAGTCGTAGGTGATGACGACTTCGGGCCCGTCCTGCTCGAAGGTCCACACGCCCGTGCCATCGAGGTCGCCCGACGCCGCCAGCGCGAAGCCGGAGTCAGTGAGGGGCTCGGTGATGTGCAACGTCCACCGCAGAGTGTACGGGAGCCAGCCTTTGGTGTGGAGATCGACGGCGCGCCCGACGCCGTCGTCGGCGCCAACCTCTACCTGGTCGACCGAGAGGTAGACCGACGGCCACCAGCGGGGGAGTGAGTCGGCGTCGCCGAGCACGTCTTTGACCTCGTCGATGGTGCCCGCCACCCGCCAGACGGTCAAGAACTCGTAGTCGTTGCTCACCGACACGAACGCTACTGTCAGCCAGGTGAGACGTGCGGGGGGCTGAGCCGGC
This sequence comes from Actinomycetota bacterium, assembly GCA_030947365.1. Classification (GTDB taxonomy): domain Bacteria; phylum Actinomycetota; class Acidimicrobiia; order Acidimicrobiales; family AC-14; genus JALZBN01. The sequence continues at coordinate 3,370 of JALZBN010000097.1, read as the reverse complement.
TCAGATGTCTTCAGACGCCAGGATGTCGGCTTGCACGGCCAACGCGGTGGCCAGGCCTGCCGCCCGGTCGATAACGGCGGCGAGGTAGCGACCGGCCTCGGCCTGACCGGCGAGTGGCGGAGACCCGAGTGACCGCAACAGCGCCGTCGGGTCGGCGGCCGGGATTACCGGATCGGGGACATCGACCTTGGGGACGGCGCGCCAGAAGTCTCCGGGCCGGCGTTGGGTGGTCGGCGCGGGCCTGCCGGTGCGCGACGACGGGCGCTTCGAGTTGCGGCGAGGGTGAAGGGGGGTCACGCCGCCTCCCGACCGTCGGAGGACGCGCCGTTGGCGTCGGCGCTGAGAAGGGAGTCGGGGCGCAGCCCGAGGGCGATCCGCAGCTGGTCGGGCTCGAGGTCGGCCAGCGAGCTCGACTTGGGCAGCACGAGGTCGGCGATGTGGCGCTTGCCGGCGACGACCTGCTCGATGCGCTCGTCGACGGTGCCGGGGCAGACGAGGCGGTGCGAGACGACAGTGTGCTGCTGACCGATGCGCCAGGCTCGGTCACGGGCCTGGTCTTCGACCGCGGGGTTCCACCAGCGGTCGTAGAGCACCACGTGGCTGGCGGCGGTGAGGTTGAGGCCGGTGCCGCCGGCCTTCAACGACAGCACGAGCGCGCCGGCCCCCTTGCGTTCCTGGAACTCCTCGACCAGGCGATCGCGGGCACCGCGCGCCAGGCTTCCGTGGTAGCAGGCCACCGGGATCCCGTTGCGCTCGGTGAGATGGTCGGCCAGGCGCTTGCCCCACTCGGCGAAGTGGGTGAACACGAGCACCTTCTCTCCGGCGGCGTAAACGGAGTCGACGATCTCTTCGAGTCGGGCGAGCTTTCCCGAGCGCCCGGCGAGGAGACGACCGTCGTCGGTGTAGGCCGCGGGATGGTTGCAGATCTGCTTCAGGGCGGTGATGGCGGCGAGGATGTCGCCTTGGCGACGCTCCGACTCGTCGGACGTGACCAACCCTTCCAGCACCGCCTCGTACAGACCGATCTGCTCGTCGGTCATGGTGCAGTGGTCGAGCTCGTCGATCTTGTCGGGAAGCTCGGCGGCCACGTCGGGCTCGGTCTTGGTGCGGCGGAAGACGAGGATGCCGTTCAGCGCCTGGAGGGCGTGCTCGCCTCGCTCCCGGCTCGACTCCGTGGCTGGCCCGGACTGGCTCTCAGCGGTGAGCTGTGACACGAACGCGGCGCGGGGGCCCAGCAATCCGGGATTGGCGAAGTCGAGGATGGCCCAGAGGTCGCCGAGCCCGTTTTCCACGGGCGTACCGGTGAGGGCCACCCGGCTGCGCGCCGGGATGCGGCGCAGCTGCTGGGCGGTGTCGCTGGCCGGGTTCTTGATCGCCTGGGCCTCGTCGAGCACGACCCGGGCCCACGGTTGCCCGGCAAGGGCGTCGACGTCTCGCACGGCGGTGCCATAGGTGGTGACGACGACATCGGCATCGCCGACCTCGCCTTCGAGCTCACGCGCCGAGGCCCGCGACGCGCCGTGGTGGACGATCACCCGAAGGCCGGGCGTGAACCTCGATGCTTCGGCGGCCCAGTTCCCCACGACCGCGGCCGGCGCGATAACCAGCGTGGGGCCCGCTTCAACGTTGCGGGCGATGTGGGCCAGCATGGTGGGCGTCTTTCCCAGGCCCATGTCGAGTGCGAGGCAGCCCCCGAGCTCGACCGAGTCGAGGAACGACAGCCACGCCAGGGCTTCGCTCTGATAGCTGCGGAGCGTGCCGACGAATCCCTCCGGCGCGTCGATCGGCTCCCGGGATGACTTACCGGCGCGCTCGAGCAGTTCGGCGGCCCAGCCTCCGCCAGCGATGCTCGTGCCGCCCGAGAGGGGTGACTGTTCGAGGCCGATGGCGTGGCGGAGCACCTCGCCGCCGGTGAGCTGGCTCTTCTGGTCGCGCTCGGCGAGGGCAGCCGCGGCCTCGGTGAGGTCGGCGTGGTCGAGCTCGACCCACCGGCCGCGGGAGTGCACGAGCGGTCGGGCCTCGGCCTTGAGGCGGCGGATGTCGTCGGCGTCGAGCTCGACGTCGTCGAACATGGCCGACCAGCGCACGTTGACGAGCTGGTGGGCGCCGACGACCGACGCGTCGACAGGATCGGCGGTGAGCCGCAGCGCGGGGGATGGCCGGCGGCGCGACAGAGCTGGTACCCGCACGTCGAATCCGGCCGATTCGAGCGCGGGGCCGGTGACGGTCATGAGGTCCCAGGCCTCGTCTTGGCTGAGGATTACCTCGCCGCGCCGGTGACCGCCGCCGCGGTTGAGCAGCGGGAAGAGGCGCTCGAGCCGCTGGGCCTCCTCGGCCAGGTGGCGCTTCGAACGGCCGTCGACGAGTGCCACCTCGAGCGGGACCGGCTGGCCGTTGTGGCCCGGTCCGAGCACGGAGACGAACCATGCTCCGCCGCGGTCGGGCGGCGCGAGCTGCACGATCAGCCGGGCGTCTTGAGGAGTGCGCACGGCCTCGGCCCACCGTTCGAGACGAGCGGACTGGGCCGTGGCGTGGCGCGCCGGGGCCTCGAAGGGCGACCCGTCGAGCCGGGTGACGACGGCTTCGGCGACGTCGCCGGGCGTGCGCACAACCGGTGGCGGCGCGGGCAACTCGAGGCGCGCCGCCGCTCCTGCCGCGATGGCGTTGACTGTCGCGCCGAGCACGTCGAGGGCGATAGCCCGGGCCTCACGCTCGTCGAGCGTTCCCACCGGCGCCGGCATTTTGCGGGCGAGGGCGTCGAGTTGAACCCGGTCGACGAGCGCCGGAACCCAGCGGACCGAATAGGTGGAACCGCCGGCTGGTTCGAGGGCCGGGACGAGGGCTCCCCGGGCGGCGAGCCGGACGGCCCATACCGCGATGCGCCCGAGCCACAGAACACTGGCGCCGACGCCTTCCGGTCGCTCGCCCGCTCCGACGGCGACGAGCCAGCCGAGGGCATCGGAGATCTGGATGGCATGGGCCGGCGCGCGCTCGCCAGACGGCAACCGCACCGGGGGGTGGGGCGCCCAGCCGTGGGCCGGCGCGCCCGAGCGCTCGAGCCGGTCGGACACCTCGTCGGCGGACTCGACCGCGGTGCCCGGCCCCGCGGCCCACACCACCACGTTGCCGTGCTCACCAATCCACGACGCCTGTAAGCGCACCTCGCCCGGCGCGTCGAGCACCGGGGCGTCGGGGCCTTCGCGCTTGGCGTTGTCGAGCCGGCGCAGCGACGCCAGGAGCTGGACCCGCTCCTGCTCGAAGTCGGCGACCACCTGGTCGCGCTCGGGCCCGGGCAGGTTTCGTATCGAAGCCAGGTGCGACTGGTTCTCGTTGAGGAGGCGGCGCAGACCCTCTCGCCATGCAGGACGGT
>JALZBN010000096.1 GCA_030947365.1 Actinomycetota bacterium | reverse complement strand
CGTAAGAGCCGGATTCACGACGATCGCGGTGCCGGAAACGCGCTACAGCGGCTCGCGGCCGGGGGGTTCACATGGCGTGGTCACGCGGACCGAGCCGTGGCCTTTCTGTGCGCGGTTACCGGCCGGCCGCGTCTAGGCGGTCTTCACGCGCCGCGACCCTCTCCTCATGTGACATCCACTGGGCCAAGACGATGCCGCCTACGACCAGGGTCACGAGGTCGCCGACCGCCCACAGGATGCCCGCGCCGGCGCGCTGGTCTGCCAGCGTGTGAGCCTTGAACAGCGGCGTGTTCGAGCTGAGCAGGGCGATACCGAGGAAGGCGTGGATAGGTACCGTCGCCATCACGCACAGGAGGCACGCGCCGTAGGGCAGTCGCAACCGCACGAAGTCAACACCGACGACCATCCAGAAGAAGAGCAGCCCGACTACGAGGAAGTGCAGGTGCACGAGCTCGTGCACGGGCCGGTTGCGAATCGACAGGTCGTAGAGACCGGTGAAATAGAGCACGAACAGCGTGCCGCCAAACAGCGCCAGGACAGTAACGGGATAGGTCAGCACCGCGACGGGCCGGCTGTGCAGAACCCGCACGATCCGGCGCTGCGTCGCGCGCGAGCCGGCCTGCAACGCCAGCGTGATCGGCGCGCTGAGAACGAACAGGATCGCCGCGACCATCGAGAGCATGAGGTGTTGCACGACGTGCACCACGAAGCGACTCTCGTCGTACGAAGCGACGCCCGAAAGTAACGCCACGGTAACAACGGTCGAACCGGCACAGAACGACACTGTGCGCGCCGGCGGCCACCGTCGTCCCCGGCGCGCGAGGCGCCGAACGCCGCCGAGATACAGGACGAGCCCAGCGACGAGTCCGGCGACGGGAAGTGGGTCGAAGGACCAATGCAAGAGCAACACGCGGAGTGAGATGTCGGGACTCGTAACCGCCGGCAGCACACCTTCACGCTACGTGCCCCATCCGTTGCACCGCCGAACAGGGGCCACCTAGGATCCGAAATCGTGACAGGCGCGGAGGTGGCGGGCCTGAGGACTCGGCGCCCCTCGACGCTGGCCGTCGGCGTCATGGTCTGGCTGGCGTCGGAGCTGATGTTCTTCGCCGGCCTCTTCGCCTCGTACTTCACCATCCGGGCGGCCAGCGTGGCCTGGCCCCCGCCTGGAGTGGAGCTCGATCCCGTCCGTGAAGGAATCTTCACGATCGTGCTGATCGCGTCCAGTTTCACGATGCAGGCGGGCGCCCACAACCTCGAGGAGGAGAACCGCCGCGCCGCGCGCAAGTGGATCGTGGTCACCCTCGTCCTCGGGTCCGCCTTCCTGGCCAATGAGGTGCTCGAGTGGCTCACCATCGGGTTCGCGCCGTCGACCAACGCCTACGGATCGCTGTTCTTCCTGCTGACCGGTTTCCACGGACTCCATGTCTTCATCGGGCTCCTGCTCATGATCGGTCTCCTCGGTCGCATCGTCGGCCCGGGACCTGATCCCGGCGACGGTCCTGCAGTCACGGCCGTGACGTACTACTGGCACTTCGTCGACGTCGTCTGGGTGGGTCTCTACGTCACGATCTTCCTGATCCAGTAGCCGCCGATCCGATGACTCGTCTCCGTCCATTTCTTGCGATCACCGGCCTCGCCCTCATCGGCAGCGGTTGCATCGCCCTGCTCGGCGCCGCGCCGGCGCGCGCCCTCCAGTCCCCGGCCAGGATGACCCAGACCGATCCGGTGCAGCTCGACGAGGGCCGCCGCCTCTACGTGCAGTCGTGTTCGACATGTCACGGTCCCCAGGGCGAGGGCGCCCGTCTCTCTGGCGATGTCGACGCGCCGTCGCTGCGCGGGGTCGGGGCCGCCTCGGTCGACTTCTACGTGTCGACCGGACGCATGCCCCTGTCCGACACGAACTCCCAGGCTGTCCGGAAGCCGCCGGCATTCGACGCTCGCCAGCGCGCCGCCCTGGTTGCCTACGTCACGTCGCTCGCGCCCGGCGGCCCGCCGATCCCAACGGTCGACATCAAGCACGCATCGCTCACCAATGGCACCGAGCTGTTCCTCACGAACTGTGCCGCATGCCATAACGCAGCCGGCGTCGGCGGGGCCCTCAGCTACGGAACGTTCGCACCGTCGCTTCACCCACCGACGCCGGTCCAGATCGCCGAAGCCCAGCGCGTAGGTCCCGGCAACATGCCGGTTTTCGGCCCCGACACGTTGAGCGATCAACAGGTGAACGACCTCGTCCGTTACGTCGTCTACCTCCACCATCCCGACGACGCTGGCGGCGCCGGACTCGGACACTTCGGGCCCATCCCGGAAGGTTTCGTCGGCCTGCTTTTCGGACTCGGCTCCCTCATTCTCTTCGTCGCCTGGGTCGGCACCCGCGCATGAGCGACGCGCGCGAAACCGATCCCCACTTCGACCCCGCGGTGCGCCACCCCGAGCGCGCCGAGCGCGCCATCGCCGTCAGCTTCATTATCGCCACCGTCGCCGGCCTGTCGCTGGCGCTCACGTATTGGCTCGGGGGCCAGACCCAAGCTGAAGGCGCACTTCTCTTCGTCTGCCTCGGTGCCTTGGGTTTCGGCATCACGCTGTGGGGCAAGGCGCTCATGGCCCAGGGGCCATTCGTGCAGGAACGTGAGAATCTGATCGGCAGCGAAGAGGACAAAGCCGCATTCCGGGAAGCGTTCGTACGCGGCGAGGAGTCGTTCGAGCGCCGTCGCTTCCTACTCCGGCTGCTCCTCGGTGGAGTCGGCGCCCTGGGGGTGGCTTTGATCTTTCCCATCCGCTCGCTGGGCCCAAATCCGGGGCGGACGCTGTTCCGAACGCAATGGCGCAAAGGCTCGCGGATGGTGCGCGGCGACGGCACGCCCGTTCGGGTCACCGATCTTGCCGTCGGTGGCGTGCTCACCGTCTTCCCCGAGGGTGCAGTCGGCAGCAGCGATTCCCAAACGTTGCTCTTGCGCCCGGCTGAGTCTCCAACTACCACGCGCCCCGGCCGCGAAGACTGGTCACCGGCGGGCTACCTGGCGTTTTCCAAGGTATGCACTCACGCCGGCTGCCCGGTAGGGCTGTACGAGCAGGATCGCAAGCAACTGCTCTGCCCGTGCCACCAGTCCACGTTCGACGTGTTGCAGGGATGCCAGCCTTCGTTCGGACCGGCCACCCGACCCCTCCCCCAGTTGCAGATAATGGTTGACGAGAATGGCTTCTTCCGCTCCGTCGACGACTACCGCGAGCCGATTGGCCCTGGCTTCTGGAACCGGGGTCGGGGGAACGAATGAAGTCTCCGGCGGCGGCTGCGTCGCGCTGGGTCGACGACCGGTTCGCGGCGTCGCGCTGGGTACGCACCGCCCTCAACAAGATCTTTCCCGACCACTGGTCGTTCATGCTCGGAGAAGTCGCTCTCTACGCGTTCCTCGTCCTCGTCCTCACCGGCGTCTACCTCACGTTCTTCTTCGATCCCAGCCTCAACAAGGTCGTCTACCACGGCTCGTACGCGCCGCTCCACGGCGTGCAGATGTCCGCCGCCTACAGGTCGACGCTCGACCTGAGCTTCGACGTGCGCGCCGGGCTCGTCATGCGCCAGATGCACCACTGGGCCGCGATCATCTTCATCGGCGCCATCGTCGTGCACCTCGCCCGGGTCTTCTTCACCGGCGCGTTCCGGCGCCCCCGTGAGCTCAATTGGATGGTAGGTGTCACCCTCTTCATACTGGCCTTCGTCAACGGCTTCGCCGGTTACTCGCTGCCCGACGACCAGCTCTCGGGCACCGGCCTGCGCATCGCGTACTCCATCCTGCTGTCGATACCCCTGGCTGGGACGTGGGCCGCATTCCTCATCTTCGGTGGCGAGTTCCCCTCCGAGGCCATCATCTCCAGGCTCTACGGCATCCACATCCTGATCGTCCCGGCTGCAATTGCCGTCCTCCTCGTCGCCCACCTCGGGATCATGTGGCACCAGAAGCACACCCAGTTCAAGATCGCGGGGGCGACCGAGGACAACGTCGTCGGCTCGCCCCTGTGGCCCTCCTATGCGGCCAAGAGTGTGGGGTTGTTCTGCATGGTGTCGGCCTTCGTGGCCGGGCTCGGCGGCCTCGCGCAGATCAACCCGATCTGGATCTACGGTCCCTTCGTGGCCGACCGGGTGAGCTCGGCGTCGCAGCCCGACTGGTACATGGGCTGGCTCGAGGGCGCGCTGCGGATCATGCCCGCGTGGGAGATCCGAGCCTTCGGTTTCGAGATCCCCAACCCGTTCTTTCCCGGCGTCCTCCTACCGGGCATCACCTTCCTCCTGCTCTACGCCTGGCCGCTGCTCGAAGCGAAGTTCAGCCACGATCGTGAACCGCACAACGTTCTCGACCGGCCCCGCGACCGGCCGCTTCGCACCGCGCTGGGCGCAACCGCGCTCAGCTTCTACTTCTTGCTCTTCCTGGCGGGCGGCACCGACGTCTGGGCCGTCCTCCTGCATGCCTCGGTCAATGCCCTCGTCGTCAGCTTCCGCGTGGCGGTGCTGACCCTTCCCCCGTTGGTAGGGCTCCTGTCGTACTACCTGTGCAAAGAACTGTCCGCGGTCGGCGGCGGAAGGCGGAAACCGCCTGCCATCTTCGAACGTTCCCCCGACGGGGGTTACGCGGCGCGCCCCGCGCCACGCCCCGCTGGATCCCCCGAACCGGAGCTGGAGCCACAACCACTCCCTGAAGCCGCGCCCCTCAGCGAATGACCCGCCGCGCCAAGCTCGCGGTGGCGCTCGCAACCGTGGTCGGCCTCGCCGGATGCAAGGGGGGGCCCGACTTCGGCCTGCCGCGCGGCGCGACCACCCAGGGCAAGGCCATCTTCAGCCTGTGGCAGGGATTGGTCATCACCGCACTCGCCGTCGGGGCCATCGTCTGGGCCCTCATCTTCTTCGTCGTGATCCGTTACCGCCGCCGACGCAACGGTGATGCTGCCGAGCCGTCCCAACGCCAGTACATCATCTGGCTGGAGATCGCGTACACGCTGCTGCCCCTGCTGATCGTCGCCGTGCTCTTCTACTTCACTGTCGAGACCCAGACGGAGGTGACCCGCATCTCGGCCCATCCCTCCGTCCGGGTCGAGGTCACCGCATTCCAGTGGGGTTGGCGATTTCACTACGTCGACACCAACATCACGGTTACAACCCAAGGTGAGGATCGGCCGGTGCTGATGTTGCCCGAGGGCAAGACGACGCGGATCACGCTCATCGCCACCGACGTGATCCACAACTTCTTCGTGCCCGGGTTCCTCTACAAACGTGACGCGATTCCCGGCCTAGTGAACAACTTCGATCTGACGCCCACTCGAACGGGCACCTTCCTCGGCCGGTGCGCCGAGTTCTGCGGGCTACGCCACTCGCAGATGCTCTTCGATGTGAAGGTCGTCGCGCCCGACGCGTACCAGCAGTGGCTGACGAGCCAAGGGGCTCCGCCGCCGTGACCCTCCTCGACGAACGAGAAGAGGCGGTTCCCGAACCGCACCAGCCGCCGGAGCCGACGGGTCTGCTGCGCTGGTTCACCACCACCGACCACAAGGTCATCGGCAAGAGCTACATGCTCACGTCGTTCG
>JALZBN010000010.1 GCA_030947365.1 Actinomycetota bacterium | reverse complement strand
CGTCGTCATCAACGCCGGCGCCTCGCCACACCGACCGACACCTGGCCGTACTGGTTGGGGGCCTGGGTTCGTCGTCGAACAACGCGGCCATCGACAACGTCGATACCGGCGCGCTCGGCTACGCGCCGACCGACGTCATGCGGTTCTCCTACAACGGCGGCACCACAAAGGAGCACCCCTACGACCCCTCCGATAGCACGGCCGACATCCGCCAGTCGGGCCGCCGCCTGCGAGAGCTCCTCGAACGCCTGACTGCTGAGAACCCGGGCGTCCCGATCGACATTCTCGCCCACTCCCAGGGCGGCCTTGTCGCTCGCGAGGCCCTTGCCGACGAGATTGATCCAGGCTCTCCGGCGCTCAAATCGATCAACTCCCTCGTCACCCTGGGCACTCCGCATCAAGGAGCCGACCTGGCTACCGCGGCCAAGATGATCGGTGAAAGCGATGGCGGCCAGCTCGTAATTGACGGCGTGAGCCTTACCGGTGCACCGGTCGAGGGTACTTCTGTCGGCCAGTTGGCCGAAACCTCGCAGTTCATTCGCCGACTCAACGAACGACCGCTTCCGGCTGGGGTGCACGTCACTTCGATTGGTGGCCGGGGCGATCTCGTCGTTCCGGCAGGGCGAACTCATCTCGACGGTGCCAACAACGTGATCGTGCCCGTCCCGGGCCTGTTCGACGAGCACAGCCAGTTGCCGGGATCAGACGCTGCTGCCCGTGAGATTGCGTTGGCCCAAGCAGGAATGCCGCCTACGTGCCAAAGCTTCACCGACATGGTCATCGACACGGCGACGTCCGACAGCATCGGCTGGGCGGAAGACACCGTTGCAACGGGCGCGTGGCTCGGCGCCAGGCCGTTCACCGTCCCACCCGTACTCGGGTGGTCCACTCACGAAAGGACGAACCCATGAATGGCATACGCCCCAGATTTCGCTTGGCCGTCATTGTCTCCGTGGCGCTGAGCGTGGCCGGCTGCCAGTCCGGCTCGCACCGAGCCTCACCCGCGCCGGCGGCATCCACCGAGGTTCACGAAGTGTGGCGATGGGATGCTCCGCCACCCGCCTACGTCGGTATGCCGGCCGCCGACAGCTCAGGCGTTGCCTTCACGTCGGCGTTGTCACGGCTGATCCTGCTCGACACCGATGGCCACGTCACGTGGATTGCCGAAAAGCTCCACCTTCGCGACGTCGCCCCGCTGCTCACGCCTGATCTGGTGGTCGCCGCCACCGAGAGCGGGATGGCCGCCTTCGACCGTACGACTGGTGCGGTTGCATGGTCGAGCGACTTTGGCCAACGCGCCAACACGCCAGTGAGCGCCGGAGACGTGCTTGTGACGAGCACCTGGGACGGGTCGATCGTCGGCCTCGACGAGACCACCGGCGCGCGAAAGTGGCAATCGGCGCTCCCGGGCCCGGCATTCGGTCCCGCGGCGTCGGAGGGAGGGCTCGCCGTTACGACCTGGGTCGCCGACGACCACTCGCAGGCGGGGGCCGTGGCCGTTGACGCAGCCACTGGCCAACAGCGGTGGTCGGTGCCGTTGCCGACCGGCGGTGTCAGCGCGCCCGGCATCGGGTCCGGGGAGCCGGCGCGCGTTGTCGTCGTCGCCGGCGATGTGGCGGCGCACGCACTCGACCTCGAGACCGGAGCCGAGTTATGGCGCACCGGGCTCGAAGGCGCGGGGTCGCCCGAAGTGCGCCCACTCCCCGTTGCCGGAGGTGACGTGCTTGTCGCTCACCGCCTTGGGGGCATGGCCATTCTTGACAGTGACGGCAAGATCCACTGGCAGGTCTCGAGCGGCGGGGCTGCCGTGCGCGGCGCGCCGGCTGGCCCCGGCCCGGGGGGCCGGTTCGCCCTTCCGCTCGACGACGGCCGGCTCCTCCTCGCCGGCCCCGGCGCGCCAACCACCGTGCTCGACCCGCCCGGTCGCGTCAGCGGTGTGGCGATGGGTCCGGCCGCCGTCTTGGTGGTCGGCACGCGAGAAGCGAGCGTCAATGGGGTGAACGCATCATCCGGTTGGTAACACCAGTAGGCGACGCCAAGCCAGAGCCAATCCAGCGGAACGCCACCTTGCACCGGACACGGTAGAGTTTGCCCACGGACGCATCGGCGTCCGGAGTCCAAACATGCCTGTGTGCGGGTCCCACGGTCGCTCGGCGGAGAGCGTCGCGCCAGGCTGACCAACCGATGGGGAAGGAGAGCACGTGGCCGTCGTCACCATGAAACAGCTTTTGGAGGCCGGGGTACATTTCGGCCACCAAACCCGGCGCTGGAACCCCAAGATGAAGCGATTCATCTTCGGTGAACGCAACGGCATCTACATCATCGATCTCAACCAGACGCTAGATCGGATCAACACCGCCTACACCTACGTGCGCGACATGGTCGCAGATGGCGGCATCATCCTGTTCGTCGGTACCAAGAAGCAGACCCAGGACGCCATCGCGAGCCACGCGGAGAACTCGGGGATGCCCTACGTCAACGAGCGCTGGCTGGGCGGCATGCTCACCAACTTCCAGACGATCAGTGGCCGGGTCAAGAAGATGCAGGAGTACGAGCGCATGAAGTCGGCGGGCGACTTCGAGGCGATGCCAAAGAAGGAAGCGCTCATTCTCGGCCGCGAGCTCGAGAAGCTGCAGCGCAACCTCGGCGGCATCCGCAATCTTTCCCGCATGCCCGACTCCGTTTTCATCATCGACACCAAGAAGGAGCACATCGCCGTCACCGAGGCGAACAAGCTCGGCCTGCCGATCGTCGCCGTCGTCGACACCAACTGCGATCCCGACCTGATCCAGTACGTCATTCCCGGCAACGACGACGCCATCAGATCCGGTGCCCTGATGTGCCGCATCCTCGCTGACGCAGTAGAGGAGGGTCGACTCATCAGGTCGCGTCGTGAGGCGAAGGCCGCCGCTGCAATTCCGTCGAATGGCGCCGCCGCGCCGGCCGACCCCGAGGCTGAAGCGCGCCGCACCCAGCAGCAGACCGAGGCCCGGCGTCAGGCCGCCCTTCAGGCCCAAGAACGAGAAGCGCGGCTGGCGGCATCGACCCGCCGTCACCCCGCGCCCGTTGACGAGGCGGAAGAGGCCCCAGTTACCGAAAGCGTGGAGCCGGCTCCGGCTCCAGCCGCCGACCCCGATGTCGAAACCTCTCCTGAGGCGCCCGTCGTCGAACAGGCCCAGTCGTGAGCGCGGTCACCGCCAAGGAGGTCCAAGCCCTTCGCCACGCAACTGGGGCCGGAATGATGGACGCGAAGCGAGCATTGCAAGAGACCGATGGAGATGCCGACGCCGCCACCCGTTGGCTGCGTGAGCGCGGCCTGTCTCAGTCCGCGGCGCGCTCCGACAGAGCCAACGAGCAGGGTGCGGTCGCCGTGGCCCGGAACGGCTCGACCGCGGCTGTCGTCGAGTTGAAGAGTGAGACCGACTACGTGGCGAAGTCCGAGCTGTTCCGGGCTCTCGCCGACAAGCTTGCTCAGGCCGTGGCCGACAGCGGAGACGACGCCGCGGCCCGGCACCAGACCGAGATCGACGATCTCCGGGTCACCCTGAAGGAGAACATCGGGCTCGGACGGGTCGTGCGATTCGAGGCCGCTGACGGCGCCGTGATCGACAGTTACCTGCACTTACAGAACGGGCGCGGCGTCAACGGCGTCTTGGTGGAGGTCAGCGGTGGCGACGCCGACCTGGCTCACGACATCGCCCTGCACATAGCGTCGCAGCGGCCGCGATGGATCTCCCGTGACGACGTGCCGCCCGAGAAGGTGGCCGAGGAGCGCGAAACCCTAGAGAAGTTGACCCGCAACGAGGGCAAGCCCGAACAGGCCGTTCCCAAGATCGTCGAGGGCCGCCTCTCCGGCGTCTTCAAAGACGTCGGTGGATGCCTCCTCGAGCAGACCTTCGTCAAAGACAACAAGCAGACGGTTGCCCAGATCCTCGGCGAAGCCCGCGTCACCCGCTTCGCCCAGGTGGAGATCGGCCGCTAAGGCGTGGGGGCAGACGACGGCCAGGGCCCAAGCGGCCCTCTGAGCGGGCTAGCGGGCCCAACGCCGGGCAAGCACTGGAACCGCGTCGTGCTCAAGCTGTCGGGTGAGGCGTTCGCCGAGCCGGCAATGGGCTACGGCATCGACGGCCTCATGGTGGCGAGAATCGCGGGCGAGGTCGCCGAAGCGCGCCGTGATCTCGGCACCGAGATAGCAATCGTCGTTGGGGGCGGCAATATCTGGCGCGGCATGGAGGGGGCGGGGGCGGGCATGGACCGAGCCCAGGCCGACACGATGGGAATGCTCGCCACCGTTATCAACGCTCTCGCCCTCCAAGATGCGCTCGAGAAGCTGGGCGAGCCCACCCGGGTAATGACCGCCATCCAGATGGCGCAGGTGGCCGAGCCCTATATCCGGCGGCGAGCACAACGCCACCTGGAGCTGGGCAAGATCGTCATCATGGCGGGTGGCACGGGCAACCCCTTCTTCACCACCGACACCACGGCCGCCCTTCGCGCCGCGGAGATCGGTGCTCAGGCGGTTCTCAAAGGCACCCACTCCGGCGTTGACGGCGTCTACACGGACGACCCGCTCACCAATCCTGACGCAGTCAAGTTCTCCGAAGTTCGCTACATCGAAGTCCTCAACCGCGGCCTTCGCATCATGGACTCCACCGCCATCACCTTCTGCATGGACAACAAGCTGCCCATCGTCGTGTTCGATCTGATGACTCCTGGCAACATCCGTCGCGCCCTCGAGGGTCAGGCGATCGGTACCCTGGTCTCGTGACAGGAGGGCTCGAGCCTCAGATCGACAACGTTCTTGTCGAGGTGACTGCCAAGATGGAGAAGGCGGTCTCCCACGCCCAGTCCGAGTTCGGTACCGTCCGCACCGGTCGCGCCTCCTCGGCGCTGGTCGAGAAGCTGCGAGTTGACTACTACGGCAGCGAGGTTCCCCTCGTACAGCTGGCCGGGTTCAGCGTTCCCGAGGCCCGGCTCTTGGTGGTGGCACCCTATGACAAGACCTCGATCAAGGCGATCGAGAAGGCAATCCAGAATTCCGATGTCGGTATCACTCCGTCGAACGACGGGCAGGTGATCCGTCTCGTGTTTCCGCAGCTCACGTCCGAGCGCCGCAAGGAGCTCGTCAAGGTCGTGCGTCACAAAGCGGAGGAGGGTCGGATAGCGGTTCGCAACCTGCGCCGTGGTGCTCGCCACGAGCTCGAAGCGCTGGAACGCGATGGCGAGATCTCGTCAGACGACCTGGAGCGAGCGGAAAAGGAGCTCGAGCGACTCACGCACGAGCAGGTGGCTGAGATCGACCGCACGTTGCAGCGCAAGGAGCAGGAGTTGCTCGAAGTCTGAGTCCACAGATCTGAGTCCACAGATCTGAGTCCATGGACTTGAGTCCAAAAGAGGACGAAAGAGGTGCGAGCATGAGCGATTCTGAAGACCCCACCAAGGCATTCAACCCGTCGCGACGCGAGCCGGTGCTCGACGACGCCGAAGAGCAGAACGAGTTTCCCTGGTCGGTGCCCGGCTCAGGTGCCGGGCCCGCTCGAGGCGCGCCGGGAACGACGTCGGAGGGCGTTCGCATCATTGGCGCCGACGAGGCTGCCGCGGCCATCGAGGCCGGCCAGGTGGCGAACCGTCGGCCCGGTGATGCCCCGCGCTTTGGCGACGTGCCTCAGCCGCCGCCGGGCCCACGTCCTTCACTGCGGTTTCCGGGCGCCGATCCGTCGGCAGTTTCCAAGCCGCCCGTCGTGCCGCCTGCGGCCCGTCCGCCGGTCGCGGCGCCGGCCGAAGAGCCGCTGCTCCGGGGTAGCTCGTGGGACGATGTCGTCGACACTCGTCGTTCAGAACGACCCCGAGCAGCGAGTCCGCCGCAAGCCGGAACTGCCCCGCAGTACCCGCCCCGCTACGTCGCGTCGGGTGCGCCCGACGACGGAGGACCAGATGGCCGGGCGCCACTGAACGAGTCGATGTCCGGTGGCCCAGGCACGGGTGCCACCGAGTTGCCGCACTGGACCGAACCGCCGACGGGCGAGAACGCACGCGTCCGAAATGAAGGAGACCCACTGGACGGGTCCGACGACGACTTGATGGCTTGGTCGACTCTCGCCGCCGGTCCCCGCTGGCGCGACCAGCCCACCGACTGGGACGACACCGATTTCGGTGAGTCGATCCTCGACGACCCGGCACGGTCCGGCGCGCTGCGGGCGGTTCATCCCGACGACGAAGACCAGTTCCTTGCGCCACCCACTGCGGGTGGGGTTCCGATCTCCGCGGTCGACGTCGATGCGCCTGCTGATGCATTCGAAGAGCCGCACCGGCGTCCTCGACGCCGGCCGGCCGCTGTCGACGACACGCGGCGCGGCCCCGTCGGAGGTCCTCCGCCCTCTGCCCCCCGCGACGTGCCGACGGCGGTCATCACCGGCGTCGTCGCACTCGCTGTCGTCCTCGTCGCGGCGCTCATCGGGCCCGGTGCTCTTGCCTTCCTCGTCGGCGTCGCCCTCGTGATGGCAGTGGCCGAGCTCTATCAGGCCATGCGCACGAACGGCTACCACACGGCAACGCTGCTGGGTCTCGCCGCGACCGCTTCGATAATCGCCGGGGTTTACTGGCGCGGCGAGGAGGCCTATCCGCTCGTCCTCACGCTTTTCTTCGTCTTCTCGTTGCTGTGGTACCTGACGGGAGTCGTCCGGGCTCGGCCTACGATGAACGTCGGAGCCACGGCCTTCGGGTTCCTTTACGTCGGGTTGCTGGGTTCCTTCGCCGCCCTCATCCTCGGGCTTGCCGGCAAGAACGGAATCGGCATTCTCCTTGGCGCGATCCTGGCCACGTCGGCGTACGACATCGGAGCGTTCTTTGTCGGCCGATGGGCCGGCAAGACGCCTCTGGCTCCGGAGTTGAGTCCCAACAAGACGGTTGAGGGCCTTGTGGGCGGTACGTTCGCCGCGCTTGTCGTCAGTCTCGGAGTGGTACAGGCCATCCACCCCTGGACCTTTGGGCGGGCGTTTTGGCTGGTCGTGATCGTCGCCGTTGCGGCGCCCCTGGGCGACTTGTGCGAGTCGATGATCAAGCGCGACCTCGGCGTCAAAGACATGGGCTCGCTGCTGCCCGGCCACGGCGGGGTCTTCGACCGCATTGACGCCCTGCTGTTCGTGGTCCCGGCCACGTATTACCTGTTCCGCGTGCTGAGCTGAACGTGCCAACGGGCCGTGGGTCCGCTCCCAGGACCGTCAGCATCGTCGGATCGACTGGTTCCATCGGTACCCAGGCGATCGACGTCATCCGCGCCGAGCCTGACAACTACCGGGTCGTCGCGCTGGGGGCGCACAGTTCGGTCGACGAGCTTGCCGAGCAGGCCCGGCTGCTGCGTCCCGAGCGAGTGGCGCTGGCCGACGCCAGGCTGGTCGATGACCTGATGGCAAAGCTCCCCGACGGCATCGAAGTCCTGGCTGGGCCCGATTCTCTCGCGGCTATCGCCGGTGGTGCCGACGTCGTGTTGAATGCTGTCGTCGGGTTCGCGGGCCTGAGCGTCACCCTTGCGGCGCTTGAATCCGGTACTCGGCTGGCCCTCGCCAACAAGGAATCGCTCATCGCCGCCGGACCGGTGGTGCAGCGCGCCAGGGCCACCGTCGGAGCCGAGATCGTGCCCGTCGACTCCGAGCATTGCGCCATCCACCAGTGCCTCCGCGCCGGGGCCGGCCCGAGCGAGGTCGCGAGGATCATCCTCACCGCCAGCGGCGGCCCCTTCCGGGGCCGTTCGCGCGCCGAGCTCGGGGAGGTGACGGTCGCCGACGCCCTCGCCCACCCCACCTGGACCATGGGGCCGAAGATCACCATCGACTCGTCGACGCTCATGAACAAGGGCCTCGAGGTCATCGAGGCCCACGAGCTGTTCGGCGTCGGCTACGGCGCGATCGACGTGGTGGTGCACCCACAGTCGATCGTGCACTCGATGGTCGAGTTCACCGACGGCGCCACCGTGGCCCAGCTGTCCCAGCCCGACATGCGGCTGCCGATCGCATACGCGCTGGGGTATCCCCGGCGTTCTGAGGTGCCGTTCGGGTCTATCGACTGGGCCACTGTCGGCGCGCTCGAGTTCGAAGCGCCCGACCTCGAAGCCTTTCCGTGCCTTGGGCTTGCCTACCAGGCAGGTCGAACCGGCGGCACGGCTCCGGCCTGGCTGAATGCCGCGAACGAGGTAGCTGTGGCAGCCTTTCTGGAGGAACTCATCTCGTGGTCCGCTATTGCCGATGTAGTAGCGGACACGCTGCAAGGTCATGATGGCGCCGACGCGGACAACGTCGAAGCTGTGATCGAGGCCGATCGGCGGGCGCGAGAACGGGCACGACGCACAGCCGAACGGAGAGCAGCAGCGTGACGACAGTGGAACACGGCCAGCAAGATCCCGCCCCGGACGCGCCGGAGGTCACCGACGATCAACACGTCCAAAAGCTTGTCCGGCTCGGTGTCGCAGTTGCTGGGCTGATTGGCCTGTCGGTGGTGACCGGCACGTTCGCCATCGCCGCCTTCGTCATCGCCGTGATCGCCATCGTGATGCTGCACGAGTTCGGCCACTTCGTCACCGCCAAGCGGGCAGGAATGAAGGTCACCGAGTACTTCTTGGGTTTCGGGCCCCGGTTGTGGTCGGTGCGCAAAGGCGAGACGGAGTACGGCGTGAAGGCGATACCTCTCGGCGGCTACGTGAAGATCATCGGCATGAGCAACATGGAAAAAGACATCGATCCTGCGGATGAGCCTCGCACCTATCGCCAGGGGTCCTTTCGCTCTCGGGTAACGGTCGCCCTGGCTGGAATCTTCACCCATTTCGTCATCGCCTTTGTTCTCCTCATGGTGCTCTTCGCCGTGGTCGGGGTGCCCAACGTCGAGCGGGCCTCGATCGCGCACGTTCTTCCGGGCGGCGCGGCCGAGCAGGCCGGGTTCCAGGTCAACGACCGGTTGGTCTCCGTCGACGGTCGCACGGCGTGGGACGACCAGCGGTCATACCTCCGTGATCACCCGGGTCAAGCTCTCAACTTTGTCGTTGAGCGAGGCGGGAAGTCGGTGCCGCTGACTGCGACCCCGGCGCCCACCAATCCCGAGGGCCAGCCGGTCGGTTTCCTGGGAGTGGAGACGAAGTCGACGGTCGAGAAGTTCAATCCGTTGGTGGCCGTGCAGCGCTCTGGGGCGATGCTGGGCGACGTCACATGGCAGTCGGTAAAGGGCCTGGGCTCGTTCTTCTCGCCGTCGTCGCTCGAGTCCTACGCGGGCCTCGTGGTCGGCGACACGCCGGCGTCGGATGCCACGGCCCCCCCGGGAACGTCAAGCAACGAGAAGCGACCGGTGTCGATCGTGGGTGTCGGCCGGCTCGCCAGCCAGGCCGCCGAAACCGGCGCGTTCCAGGTGATCATCCTCCTCGTACTGCTCAACGTTTTCATTGGCATCTTGAACCTGGTGCCGTTGCTTCCGCTCGACGGCGGCCACGTCGCCATCGCTGCCTACGAGAAGATCCGGTCGCGCAAGGGTCGGCGCTATTTCGCCGATGTCACCAAGATGATGCCGGTGACAGCGGTGGTGTTGGCGGTTCTCGTCGCACTCGGCGTCACCTCCATCTATCTCGACATCTTCAACCCGATTGCGAATCCGTTCCACTAATGCCCCTTTCCCGGCGGGAGACGCGTCAGATCCATGTTGGCCCGGTGCCGGTGGGCGGGGGCGCTCCCGTGAGCGTCCAGTCGATGACGACCACAAAGACAGCCGACGTCGACGCCACCCTGGCCCAGATCTACTCGTTGGCCGGTGCTGGGGCCGACATTGTGCGCTGCACCTGTAACGATGTCGCCGCCGCCGAGGGCCTCGCCCGTATCGTTCCCCGCTCGCCCGTTCCGATCGTGGCCGACATACATTTCCAGTACCGGCTGGCCCTGGCTGCCCTCGATGCCGGCGTGCAGTGTCTGCGGCTCAATCCCGGCAACATCCGCAAGCCGGCCGAGGTCAAGGTCGTCGCCGCCGAGGCCAAGGCGCGGGGGGTGCCGATTCGCATCGGTGTCAACGCTGGCTCGCTCGACAAGGACATCGTGGCCAAGCACGGCGTCACCCCCGAAGCTCTGGTGGCGTCCGCTCAGCGAGAGCTGGCGTACCTCGCCGAGGTCGACTTCACTGACGTAAAGATCTCGGTGAAGGCGTCGGACGTTGCCCTCATGATTGAGGCCTATCGCCAGCTCTCGGAGGTCACCGACCATCCACTGCATCTCGGCGTCACCGAGGCGGGCCCGCCACCTCAGGGACTCATAAAAGCGACCGCCGGCATCGCGACGCTCTTAGCCGAAGGCATCGGCGACACCATCCGGTACTCCCTCACGGCCGACCCCGTCGAGGAGGCCCGCGCCGGCCGCCAGCTGCTTGAAGCACTCGGCCTGCGGGAGCGCAAGGGCCTCGATCTAATCGCCTGCCCGTCGTGTGGCCGGGCCGAGATCGACGTCATCGCCGTCGCCAAGGAGGCCCAGGCCGCGCTCGAGGAGCGGAACCTCCCGATCCAGGTGGCCATCATGGGATGCGTGGTCAACGGTCCGGGTGAAGCGGCCGGTGCCGATCTCGGCATCGCCGCGGGCCGGGGTCGTG
Organism: Actinomycetota bacterium; assembly: GCA_030947365.1. Lineage (GTDB taxonomy): Bacteria > Actinomycetota > Acidimicrobiia > Acidimicrobiales > AC-14 > JALZBN01. The sequence goes on along the minus strand of JALZBN010000010.1, from coordinate 2,910 downwards.
GTCACCTGTTCGTGAAAGGCCAGGTCGTGCGGGTCGTTCCCGAGGCCGAAATGGTCGCGGCGCTGGTTGAGGAAGCGGAGCGGCTGGTCGCCGAGGGGGCCGAGGCCCGTCTGGCCGCCGCCGACCACGGCGCGGCCGAGGAGGCAGAGCGCGACCGTCGGGAGTTGCTCGACCTGCAGGGTGATGACCCCAACGCCGTGCAGCAGACAATTGAGCTCATCCACAAGGAGGTCGACCGCAAGTAGGGGATTCCCGGTATACTCTGGAGCTTCACGGTCGTACGAGTAAGTAACGGGTGGTAAAAGGCGTGGGCCGGGGCCCACGTTTTTCTTTTTGCCCCGACGCCGAGAGAGATGGGAGAGAACGAGGTGACCGACAACAGTGTCAGCAGTCGCGTTCGCCAACTCGTGGAGCCCGTTCTCGCCACCGAAGGCATCGAGGTCTTCGATATCGAGCACAACGCATCGGTCTTGAAGGTCACCGTCGACCGCCAAGGAGGCGTCGACCTCGACACGATCGCCGAAGCCACCCGCCGGATCTCGGCCGAGCTGGATCGCAGCGATCCTGTGGCCGGCCGGTACTTGCTCGAGGTGTCGAGCCCTGGGCTAGAGCGTCCGTTGCGCACGCCCGCGCACTTCCAGCGCGCCGTCGGCACCGACGTAACCGTGAAGCTTCAGACCGGCGCGCCGACTGAGCGAAGAATTGAAGGCATTCTCGAATCCGCCGACGATGCAGGCGCCGATGACGCCGGCGTTGTTGTCGCCGGCGCGCACCTCCGCTACGTGGACATCCAGTCGGCGCGCACCCGGTTTGTGTGGCCGGCGCCTAGGCAGAAGGCAGGGAAGAAGTGAGCCCGAAGTGAGTACGAATTTGGATCTGATGGAGGCGCTCCAGGTCATCGAGCGCGAGAAGGGGGTCTCGATCGAGATCCTTCTGGAGGCGCTCGCCAACGCCTTGGTCTCCGCCTACAAACGCATGCCCGACGCCGCCGAAGAGGCCTTCGTCACGATCGACCCCGACACGGGGGAGATGCACGTCTACGCCCAAGATCTCGACGAAGACGGCAACGTCACGCGGGAGTGGGAGGACACCCCGGAGGACTTTGGGCGAATCGCAGCCCAGACGGCCAAGCAGGTCATCCTCCAACGCATCCGCGAGGCCGAGCGGGAGATGAAGTATGAGGATTACAAGGGCCGCGAGGGCGACATCGTCACGGGCATCATCCAGCAGAACGACCAGCGCTACACGCTTCTCGATCTTGGGCGGGTAGAGGCCCTTCTTCCGCAGGCCGAGCAGGTGCCCTACGAGCGTTACGAGCACGGCGCGCGCCTGAAGGCCTACATCGTCGAGGTGCGCAAGACGGCCAAAGGCCCCCAAATCGTTGTGAGCCGCACCCACCCCGGGCTCATCAAGCGACTCTTCGAGCTCGAAGTGCCGGAGATCAACGATGGCGTCGTCGAGTTGAAGGCCGTGGCTCGGGAGCCGGGCCACCGCACGAAGATCGCGGTGTGGTCGAACGACTCCAACGTCGACCCGGTGGGCGCCTGCGTCGGCGCCAGGGGAGCGAGAGTGCGGATGGTCGTCAACGAGCTGAGGGGGGAGAAGGTCGACATCGTCCCCTTCTCCGACGACCCTCCCGAGTTCGTCATGAAGGCGCTGTCGCCGGCGCGTGTCAGCCAGGTGCGCATCGACGAAGAGTCGGGCACTGCTCTGGTCATCGTCCCCGACTACCAGTTGTCGTTGGCCATCGGCAAGGAGGGCCAGAACGCCAGGCTGGCGGCGCGGCTCACCGGGTGGCGAGTCGACATCATGAGCGAGACGCAGCATGCCGAAGCCGAAGCCGGATACGCGGGCGAAGAATGGGCCCAGGGTGAGTGGATCACCGACGAGGGCGGCAACATGGTGTGGCGGCCCGCCGAGGGTGGAGACAGTCTTTCTGCCGACGAGTGGTCGCAACAGCCCGCCTCAGGAGAAGCGAAGGACGGCCTGACTCCGCCGCCACCGCCCACTGAGGCGCCGAGAGAGCCAGACAACGAGCCAGTCAAGGAACCCGTCATGGCTGAAGAGCCCGTTGCCGTTGAAAGCCCGGCATCCGAAGGAGGGGGGGAGGCAGAGGCATAACTCCTTCACGCACGTGTGTCGGATGCCGGCGCGTTGCCTCACCCGACGAGCTGGTGAGGATCGTGGCCGGCCCCAACGGCTCGCTTCTCACCGGACGCACCCTCCCCGGACGGGGAGCGTGGCTGTGTCGAGGGTCGGAGTCGTGCCTCGACGCCGCGATTCGCCGAAGGGCGTTTCCCAAGGCCCTACGCACGGTTGTCGCCGTGGAAGCACTGACGGGGCTGCGAGAACGGCTCGCTGAGCGTGGGAGGATAGAGGAGGCATTACCGCAGACGACACGCAGTGTCCGTGAAGGCCTGAAGTAGCGGTACGGGCATTCAGAAGGGCATATCGAGAGGAGCTGGGCACCAACTTGGCAGCGAGGATCCGGGTCTACGAGCTAGCACGAGAGCTCGGGCTCTCCAACAAGGAGACGCTCGATCTGTGTAGCGCGCTCGGAATCGGCGTCAGGAGCCACTCGTCGAGCATCGAGGATGCCCAGGCCGACAGGGTCCGTCGCAAGGCCGAGCGGGAAGGCCTTGTCCGGGAAGTGGCCCCGGAGGAACCGGCGCCGCCCAAGCCCACCACCAGCAGTCGGAGGCGACCGCCTCCCATCGACCAGCCATCCTCACCGGGCGATCCGGACTCTCCGGCTGGCGGCATCGGCACCGCGCCGCCGGCAGATCCGGCGCACCGCTTGGTGAAGAGTCGTCCCGCGAGTGAGCAGCCCGACGCGGGTAGCAGTCGGCCTGCGGCTGCAGCCTCCACGCTCGCGCCACCTCCCGTGCCCGCGCCGGCCCAAGCACCGTC
>JALZBN010000095.1 GCA_030947365.1 Actinomycetota bacterium | reverse complement strand
GAGTCCGAGCCGGATGGCGGAAGCTCCTGGTTCCTGAAGATGAACGCCTGCTGGCCGATCTGCCAGATGTTCGAGACAAGGAAGTAGACCACCACCCCCGCAGGGATAGTGTACGAAATGACACCGAACATCACGGGAAAAATCTTGCCAATTGCCTGCATCTGCTGGCTGCTAGCGCCGCCGCCGCCGCCGCTGCTTTTCGGCTGCCGCGCCGTCAGCTGCCGTTGCTGGTAGTAACCGGTGGCCATTACCCCGAGGATGAGAATGAAGTAGGGGATGGCGCTGGTATCGGTGACCTTGGCCGCCGACTTCGACAGGTCCATCCCGAACGAATCCATAGCCCCACCGGACTTCACCAGGGCGTTGTGGAGCTTGCTCGTGGTGGGCACGTGTTTCGGTTCGCCGACGAGCCGGCCACCCTGCACGGCCAGGTCGTTGAGCGTGCCCACCGGCACGGCGCCGTTCACGACCGGGGCGGCAGGAATCTTGCCGTTGACGACATCGGTGCTGGACACGGTGCCCACGACCTTGCCGTCGGGGCCTACCGCTTGCGCCCCCTCGAGGCTGCCGTCTTTCACGACGTGGTTCGACAGCGTTCCACCCTTGATCTGGCCGTGTTGCACCGAGACGCCCGCGAGTGGGCCCGTGGTGGCTGCGACGGCAATCGTGAAACCGATGATGGCCGAGCCAGTGAGACCGATGATCAGGCGGTACAGCACGATCAGCACCGGCATCTGGATCAACAGGGGGAGACACGACCCGAACGGGTTGACGTGGTTCTCCTTGTAGAACTTCATCATCTCTTCGTTGAGCTTCTGCTTGTCGTCCTTGTACTTCGCCTGCAGTCGCTTCAACTCCGGCTGAACCCTTTGCAGCGCTTGCTGCGCCTTCGCCTGCTTGGCCGTCAGCGGGAACGTCACCAGCCGCACGGCCATCGTGAGCAAGATGATGGCGATGCCGTAGTTGGGGATGATCCCGTAGAACCAGGCCAAAACCCACCCGAGCGCGGAGTACAGGGGGTCGAGGATCCAGAAGCTCTTGGCCAGCAGCACCGAGAGGATCACGCGCCCATCCCACTTTCGTTGGGCACGTTGTCGACGCCGCCGGGAGTCCAGGGATGGCATCGGCCCAGGCGGCGGACGGCAAGCCACGAGCCCCGGGCTACACCATGGCGTTCGATCGCCTCGATCGAGTACTGCGAGCAGCTGGGGTAGTACCGGCAGGGCGACGGACGGCCCGAAAACACTGCCTGGTACAGCCGGATCGGTGCACAGACGACACGCGCCGTCACTTTGGTCATCCGGCGCGTCCCGGCTCGACGGTGAGCGCGGCCAGGGCCTCGCCGAGTGAGTACTTCAACTGCGCGTAGGGCACCACCGACGCTTGGGCGGTAGCTCCCACCAGGTACGCGCCGGCCCCGAGGTCGGCGTGGCACTCGCGCGCCGCGGCCCGCAACCGGCGCCGGATGCGATTCCGCACGACGGCCGTACCTGTCTTGCGGCCGATCGCGTACGCAACCCGCGTCGGATCCGACGGGGTGCCCGGTACCCACGTGACCGTGAGGCTGCCGCGGCGTACCCGGCGACGCGACCGGCGGAGTGCGATGAACGTGGCCCGATCTCGAATGGGCAGGATCAGGCGGACAGGCGCTGACGGCCCTTGCGGCGGCGCGCCGAAAGAATGGCTCGCCCCGCTCGGGTCGACATCCGGTGCCGGAATCCGTGGCGCTTGGCGCGTTTGCGGTTGTTCGGTTGATACGGGCGCTTCACCCATGGCCTCCTCGACCGAGAGTCGCGGCGCACCCCTAGGGCGCCACCGAGCAACACGAGGCTAGTCGGGTGATCGCCCACCCATCGACCGGACCATCGACCGGACCATCCGACCGGCTCACTGGCGGGCTCACTGGCGGGCTCAGGCGGACCCCGACGATTTTCTGAAGAAGCCCCTTGTGTCGCCCGGGGGAGTGGGTGGTACCTTCTGCGGACGCCTGAGTTGCGGTGCTCAGGTTGGGCCTCACTACTTCCCCGAGTCCCCCGCCCTCGGGTATCGCCGCGCAAGGAAGTCGGCCACGTTATCCACACCTGTGGACACACATGTGGATCGCCAGTAAGGCACCTGGGAGGTGGGGTTGTGGCAGGGGAAGAGCACCTGTGGGGAGCCTGTTCGGAGGCGTTGCGGGCCCGAGTGGCCGACAGCGTCTGGAATATGTGCTTTGAATCCGCCCGCCCGGTCGCGCTCGATGATCAGTTCTTCGTGTTGAGTGTGGCCAACTCCATGGCCAAAGACCGGATTGAGAACCGGCACCTGCCGCTCCTGAAGGAGTTGGCCGGCACGGCTGCGGGACGCCCCCTCGACGTCGTCCTCCAAGTCGACGTCTCCCCCGAGGCCGCTCACCCCCTCGGCCAAGACCGCTCGGGAAGATCGGCGGGAATCCGTCGGCCCACCGACTGGTCCCTGAATCCCCGCTACACCTTCGAGGCCTTCGTCATCGGGTCGTCGAACCGCTTTCCCCACGCCGCCGCCCTCGCGGTGGCCGAAAAGCCAGCGCAGTCATATAACCCGTTGTTCATCTATGGCGACGCCGGGTTGGGCAAGACCCACTTATTGCACGCCATTTGTCACTATGTGAATCAGAACTATCCAGAAATGACGGTGCGGTACTGTTCAGCGGAAGCCTTTATCAACGAGTTCATCGACTCCATCCGGAACAACACCCAGCCCGCTTTCAAGCAGCGCTTCCGGCATTGTGACGTCTTGCTCGTCGACGACATTCAGTTCCTTGAGAAAAAGGAGAGTACGCAGGAGGAGTTCTTCCACACCTTCAATGCGCTCTACGAGGACAACCACCAGATCGTCATCACTTCCGACCGGCCGCCGCACCTGCTGGCCACTCTCCAAGACCGGCTAACGAGCAGATTCGCCTGCGGGCTCACGATCGACATCCAGCCGCCCGAGCTCGAGACCCGGCTGGCGATTCTGCGCAAGAAGGCCGAGCGTGAGCCGACGCCCGTGCCCGGCAACGTGCTCGAGTACATCGCCGCCAACATCACCAACAACATCCGTGAGCTCGAAGGGGCACTCATCCGGGTCTGCGCCTACGCCAGCCTAAATGGCAGCCCCGTCACCCTCGACATCGCCCAGGAGCAACTGAGCGACCTCATCAGCGCCGAGTCGCGCCAGCTCACCCCCCGGATCATCCTCGACGCAACCGCGGAGATGTTCGGGCTCGGCGTCGACGAACTGTGCGGAAAGAGCCGTAGCCGTCCATTGGTTACCGCCCGCCAAATCGGCATGTACGTCTTCCGGCATATGACCGACTTCAGCTACCCCGCAATCGGCAGGGAATTCGGCGGCCGTGACCACACGACAGTCATGCACGCGGTCGACAAGATCGCCACTCTGATGAAAGAGCGGCGCACCATTTACGACCAGGTCATGCGTCTGATGCAGATCCTCGGGTCGAAAGGCTGAGTGGTGACGGGCATGGCGTGGACAACGGCCACCGCAACCTGGGGAACGTCGCCGGGTCATCCCCAAGGCAACCCGCGACTTGTCGTAGCCCTGTGGCATCCTGGGGACACTCGACCTTCGCGATACCTCGTCCCACCTGCGGTGACGCGAAACTGTCCACAATCCCCAGGCCCTACTACTGATTGTTCTTTTAAAGAATGAAATCAAAGGCAGGAAAACTGCAGTGAAGTTCCGGTGTGAACGCGACGCGCTCCTTGACGCCATCGGGGTCGCAGCGCGCGCGGCGACGACTCGTGGCGGGGCCTTGCCGGCCCTGTCGGGTGTCCGGATGGAACTCACCGGTGACACGCTGCACCTGGCTGGCAGCGATCTCGATCTTACGATGCAGGTCGAGCTCAACGTTGCCGCCGAGGCCGAAGGCGTGTGTGTGGTTCCGGCCCGTCTCACGACCGACATCATCCGGGCGATCGAACCCGGTGCAGTCTCGTTCAGCGTCGATGGGGGAGAGGCGATCATCTCCGCCGGCCGGTCGCAGTTCGCGGTGCGGGTGCTGGCCGCCGAGGAGTTCCTCCGGCTTCCTGAACCGTCGAGCGAAGGGGTCACCTTGGAGGCGTCGGCGCTGAGCGAGGCGCTGCAACAGGTCGTGCCTGCCGCCAGCCATGACGACGCTCGACCGATCCTCACCGGCGTGCTCATGGCCGCCGAGGGCGAAGGCGTTCGCCTCGTCGCCACCGACTCCTACCGGCTGGCCCTGCGCGATCTACCCGGTACCAGTTTTCTGGCTGAGGGCCAGCACGTGTTGGTCCCCTCCCGGGCCCTGGGCGAACTCACACGCGTCCTTTCTGGCGCCAAAGAGGTCACGCTCCGGCTCGGCTCCGACGACGCCAGCTTCACTGTCGGCACAATCCGGCTGACCACTCGGCTCATCGAGGGCGAGTTTCCCAACTACGGCCAGTTGATCCCCGACAGCTATCCCAACCGGGTCACGCTCACCAAAGAACCGTTCCTCGACGCGGTCAGACGGGTGAAGCTGCTGGCCCGAGAGGCGGCGCCGATCCGGCTTTCGCTTCGCAGCGACATGATCGAGCTGACGGCCATCACCCAAGACGTCGGCCAGGCGCGTGAAGAGGTCGACGTCAAATACGAAGGCGCCGAGATGGTCGTGGCCTTCAATCCCGAGTTCCTCATCGACGGCATCGAAGCGACAGCCGGTGAGCAGGTGACACTCGAGACACTCGACTCGTTGAAGCCGGCCACCATTCGCCCCATCGAAGGCAGTGCCGGGCCCGAGCGGCCGAAATCGGGAAGCTTCCTGTACCTATTGATGCCCGTGCGGGTCTCCTGAGCAAGACGTTCCAGCAGTCGGGGAGGGCAGGTGCATCTCCAGCGCCTTTGGCTCGTCGACTTTCGTAATCACACCGAGACCGCCGTCGCGTTCGCGCCGGGGCTCACGGTGTTGCGCGGCGTCAACGGCGCCGGAAAGACGAATGTCCTTGAAGCAGCCAGTTATCTGGCCACGTTGTCGTCGTTTCGTGGTGCCGGCGCGGAGACGCTCGTGCGCCAAGGTTGTGATTCCGCGGTTGTCCGGGGCGAGGTGTCACGCGACGGGCGATCGTTGCTCATCGAGACCGAGCTACGCGTCGGCGGTCGGGGCCGGGCGTCGTTGAATCGCCAACCCGTGCGGCGCGCCGCCGACCTGCGTGACGCCTTGGGGGTCACCGTGTTCTCGCCCGACGACCTCGAACTGGTCAAGGGTGGCCCATCCGGGCGCCGGCGCTACCTCGACGACGCCCTGGTCGCACTTCATCCCCGTAATGAGCTGTTGCGGCGCGACCTCGAACGCATCGTTCGTCAACGCAATGCGTTGCTGGCGGGCGCCCACGGGCGGCTCACACCCGACATCGAGACCACGCTCGACGTCTGGGACACCAAGCTCACCCAGGCTGGCGAGGCCCTTGCGGGGGCGCGGGTGGCGTTGCTGGGGCAACTCGAGCCGCTGGTGTGCAAGGCGTACGAGCAACTGGCCGGCGAACGAGAGACGGGGCCCCGAGTTTCACTTTCCTACGAAGCTCTATGGCGAGAAGCGGGGCTGGGCGCAAGCCTGGCGGCGGCGCGGCCCGACGAGCTACGCCGCGGC
>JALZBN010000094.1 GCA_030947365.1 Actinomycetota bacterium | reverse complement strand
GCTCACGATCGACGCAATCCGTCTGCAGGCACGGGTCAGGGAGATCCCGGTCACGATGGCTCATCACGAGTGGGGACGGGGCCCGCGTGGTCTCTCTCACCGTGCGCACCAAGGGGCGGACATCGTTCGCGCCCTCTGGCCCCGACTCACTTCCGTGCGCTTCCGGCTGATGGCAATCGCGGCCGTGTTCGCGATCGCCGCGGGAGTGGTCACGTGGACTGGCAATCAGTGGGAACCCTCGAGCGTGCCGGCGCGAGCGGCGGCCGCCAAGGTTGTCGTCATCGGAATCCCGGCACTGTCGCTGGAAGACCTCGGAAGCGGTCGCACACCCAATCTCGATCACCTCGCCAGCAACGGTGCGGTGGCGGCCATGAGCGTCCGCACCATCTCGGCGGATCCGTCCGACGTCGAGGGGTACGCCACTCTCGGTGCCGGGGGACGGGTAGAGGCACCAGAGCGTCCGCCGACGGTGACAACGTCTGCGCACGGATCGCTGTCAGTTCAGGATGCGGGCGCGATCCGCGCTGTGAATCATGACAATCACATCTCAACCTTTCCCGGTGCGCTCGGCGACGCCCTGCACAACGCCGGCCGACGCACCGCGGTGGTGGGTTCACCCGGTGCCGCCGCCGCCGTCATGGACCGCACCGGATTCATCGACGCGGGCGCACCCGGCGCGGGTGATCCAGCGGTTCTCGAGGCTGCCTTCCGCACCGTTGCCCCATCGGCTGACCTGATCGTCGTCGGCTCCAATGCGCTCGGTACAGCGGGCGACGATCTCGTCGGTCGCGTCGCCCGCTGGCTCCCGCCCGATGCCCTCCTGCTGGTCGCCGGCGTCACGCCGGCCGGTACCGAATGGCGTCTTTCGCCTCTTGTCGCGAGCGGCGCCGGCACCCGGGTGGGATACCTCCACTCGTCTTCCACCAAGCGTCTCGGTCTGGTCCCGCTCACCGACCTGGCGCCGACAGTGCTCGACGCCCTCGGCGTACGGGTGCCCCCAACGATGGTCGGGCACGCACTGCGCTACCACCCCGGCACCGCCGATGTTGCTCGCCTCAGGAGACTCGACAACGACGCTGCATTCCGCGAGCGGATCTACTTCCCGATAGCGGCGTCGTTCATCGTCTTTCAAGCGGTGGCGTACCTGCTGACCCTTTTCGTCCTTCGAGTGCCACGAGACACCGGGTCGCGGTGGACCACACTCGTAAAGCTGATGGCACTCGCTATTACCGCGTTTCCGTTGGCGACCTTCCTCTTGCGCGCCGTCCCGAACATGTCCTCGTTGAACGGCGCGGCGGCCGGCACCGTGGTCTGCGCCATCGACGCCTTGATCGTCGCTCTCGCCTGGCAGGCCCGACGCCACCCCTTGTCGCCGCTTGCCTGGATTCTCGGGAGCACGGTGTGGCTTCTCGTCGTTGACATAGCGACCGGCGGGCGACTCCAGGTGGCCAGCATCATGGGGTATTCACCGCAGAGCGCGGCGCGCTTCTTCGGCATCGGCAACAGCGCATTCGCGGTCCTGGCTGCCGCGAGCATCCTGGTGGCCGCCCTTCACCTTCACCACGCGCCACGGCGGCGCGAGGCGCTCGTGGCGACGGCTCTCTTCCTCGGCCTGATCATCTTCGTTGACGGCGCGCCGAGCCTGGGTGGCGATGTCGGTGGCATTCTCACGCTCGTCCCCGTCTTCGGCCTCGTGATCGTGGTCTTGGCGGGAGTCCGCCTGTCATGGCGCGCCGTTGTCGCCGTCGCCGGTGCCACCGTCGTCGCGCTGGCGATTGCGACAGGTATCGACCTTCTTCGTGCCCCCGAGGCCCGTACCCATCTCGGACGGCTGGTCTCTGATATATGGAACAACGGGAACTCGGGCCTGCTCACGACGATCGCTCGGAAGTCGGAGACCAACGTGCGGGTGCTCAGGGCCTCGGTGTGGACGTGGGCCGTTCCGATTATCGCGACCTTCATGCTGTGCCTGCTCGCCGGTCGCCGGCGCGCCGCGATATTGCTGCCGCCGGGCTCGCCTTTGCGTATCGGTGTCGTTGGCGCTCTCGTCTGCGGGCTTCTCGGATTCGCCGTTAACGACTCCGGGGTGGTGGTCACCGCGCTGGTGCTCACCTACGTCGGTCCATTCCTCACCCTCATCGCCGTCGCCAACCATCGGGCCCACGCACCCGTTATGAAGGAGCCGGAGAGCACCTCTTCGGCCCCCCCGATGTCAGCACCCGCGGGAGCAACCTCATGAGGATTCTCATCGCTCTCGCGGTCGGGTACCTGGCGGCGCGTCTTTCGTGGCTGGCGGCGCGGCCGTCGTTTGCCACTCCGGCCCTTCTGCGACCGAACTATCGCGGCCGCGAGATCCCCACCGCCACGGGCCTGGTGATCCCGGTCGCTGTCTTCGCGGTGGAGGCAGGCAGGGTGGTGGCCGGTTCGCTCGGCATCGGGCCCAAGCTTGGCCTCACTGAGCCCTGGCTTCTCGTGCTCCTTGCCGCCAGCGGCTTCGCCGTCCTCGGCCTTACCGACGACCTCATCGGAACCGCGGACCAGCGGGGGTTCCGGGGCCATCTCCGCGCCCTGCTTCATGGCCATCCAACCACGGGCGTGCTGAAGCTCGTCGGCGGCGGCTGCATAGCGTTGGCCGCGGTAGCTCCCTTGACTGGCGACAGCCCGGCGCGTCTGTTCGCCGACGCCGCCGTCGTCGCCTTGGCCGCCAACCTCGCCAATCTCCTCGACAGAGCGCCTGGCCGGGCAATCAAGGCGTCGTTCATCGCCTTTGCGCTCCTGCTCGTCGGAGCTGGTCTGAAGCCGGTGCTCGGGCCAGTGGCGGCCGGTATTGGCGCCGGACTCGGGTTGCTCCTCGACGATCTGCACGAGCACCTCATGCTCGGTGACGCGGGGAGCAACGTGCTCGGCGCGGTGGTCGGACTTGGCGCCGTGCTGTCGGTAGGACCGGCAACCCGAAACCTCGTGCTCATCGGGCTCGTCACCCTGAATGTCGCCGGTGAACTCGTCTCGTTCAGCCGGGTGATCGACGCGGTGCCACCCCTTCGCCTGCTGGACCAAGCCGGCCGGCGTCGCTAAACGGGATCTACCGACCGACCATTCGTGTCAATGTCGATTGCGGACCCTCGCCTGCGCCGTTCACCGCCGACACTTCGTAGTAGTACAGCCGCCCGGTCGCCGCAGACGGATCGGAATAGGTCGTCGCCAGACCACCCGACGCCAGCAAGACCAGCCCGGTCGGTGAGTCCGAACGGTAAATCTTGTAGCCAGTGATGGTGCCGTTCGGAGCACTCGGGGGTGACCAGAACAGCACGACTCCCGTCGCGCCGGCCTGCGTCGGTTGCGTGGCGTAAAGGCGCTGCGGCGCGGACGGCGCGCCGCCCGGAGGGGGCGCCGTGGTCGTGGTTGGGGGAACCGTCGTCGGAGGCGAGGTCGTGGGAGGCGAGGTCGTGGGAGGCGAGGTCGTCGAAGGAACCGTCGTCGTTGTGGTCGGGAGTGGAGTAGCGCCCGACGCGATGAGGAACCTGCTGTTGGCCGTGTTCCAATGCGTCGCCAGGTAGCTGCCGGCGGGCGGCGCCGTGCTGAAGTAGTCGTCGTGGTTGCAGTCGAACAACTGCTCGTGGGTCGATGGGCAGATGTACCTGATCGTGCCTCCGCCGCCGTCGGCATAACACATGCGGTCGGACTCGTCGGTGCAGTGGTTCTTCGATGTGGCGTGGGGAGCCGACGTCTGCACGCCGCCGAGCGTGTGCATCAACTCGTGCGCTTCGGCTGACGCCGGTTGGCCCCAGCATCCGGAATCGATGCGACCCAGCTCGCCCGGAACGGAGGAGTTGCCGTTGGAGGCGTTTCCGGAACCGGCGCTGTCGTCGTAGTAGACCTGCCCGATTCCGCAATAGACGTTGGCGTCGGTCCAGACGATGTACTTGCGGTCGGTTCGCGTGTAGCCCTTCGAGCGAAGCTCGTTGAGCGTGTTGGTGAAGTTGTCGTCGCCTGTCGTCGACAGCGTGACCCGGTCGATCACCGCGTTGCATGAGGCGTCGTGAACGAACCGGAGGTGGCGATCACCGCCCGTCTCGGCTGCGCTCCGACTGAAGGCGCTGTCCATCGCGCCAGCCCACTGCTGGAACGAGCTCGCGTACTGCGCGTAGCGGTCGGACACGTTGCTGGCCCGGGCGTAGATCAGCTGCACCCGGAATCCACTGCTGCCGTCGCCGTCACACGGAACCGACCCTTGGGCGGCTACTCCGCTCGGTGGCGCGGGCGTGGCCGCCGTAGTAACCGGCTGGCGGGACTGGCGAATGTCGACCCCGGCCGGCGCCGGGTCGGGGCCATGGGTGCAGAGGGCACGTAGGTCCGCGTTCCGGATTCCCGCCAACTCGAAGTTCCCTTGACACGCGCCGGGACCAACCTGGCGCCGCAGGCCACTGAAGACGAGTCCGTGGACGGGGTCATCGGGGGGCGGAGCTTCGGTGGGGGTGGCTTTGGGGATGATCGTCCAGCCAACGGCGAGAGAGCCGAGAAGCAAGGCGATGATCGTCAGTCGGCGCATATCCATCCGGGGCAGGACTCCATCCTTTCACAGCTCTCGCCCGTCACCTGGCTCGGAGGTGCTTGAGGGAGCCGACGAAAACTCGTTGACCATGTCGATGAGGGCCCGCAGCCGCCCGTAGCTCATCCTGTCGAACTCAAACGCAATCCGGACGAGCTCGAGGTGGTCGTTCTCCGCAATCTCCGGGGTCAGCGGTTCAATCCGCTCGATACGCCCCGCCACGCAGATGTCCGCAAACTTGTCGTTGAGGACGGCGAGGTCCGAGGCCGATGGTTCGGCGCGGATTCGGACCACGAGTCGTCGCCTCACGAACCGGATTGAGTGGTAGTTGCGATAGAAGCCCAGGATCTCGTCGAGCGCGGCACCGACGTCGTCGGTGATGCGACACAAGAGCATGTCGTCGGGGCTGGCCAGATCTCGCGCCACGATCTCGTCGTCGAGAAAGCGGCGCCAGTTCCGCCAGTAGGAACCACCGGGGACGTCGAGCAAAACGATTGGTGCCGGGGTCGCCTTTCCGGTCTGCAGAAGGGTGAGCAGCTCGAAGGTCTCGTCGAGGGTTCCAAACCCGCCCGGAAGCACCGCGAACCCCGCCGACTCCTTCATGAGCATCAGCTTGCGGGTAAAGAAGTACTTCATCAGCACGAGCTTCGGATCTGAGTCGAGAAGGGCGTTGGCCTGTTCGAATGGAAGACGGATGTTCACACCGATCGACCGTTCCCGGCCTGCCCCCTCGGCGCCTGCCGCCATGATCCCGGGTCCGGCACCAGTGACAACCATCCACCCCGCGGCCGCGGCCGCGGCGCCGAAGTCGCGCGTCTGGCTGTAGAGGGGGTCGTCGGGAAGGGTTCGGGCGGACCCGAAGATCGTCACTTTCGGCACGTTGCGGTAGGGCATGAACACCCTGAATGCCTCTCGCATCTCTTTGAGCGCGGCGTTGGTTATCTTGAGGTCGAGCCGGTCGGCCCCGTCGAGCGCCAGACCGACGGCCGACGCAAGTATCTCGAGGAGCTGGTCGAGGTTCTGATGCGCGCCGGTCGCCTCGAGCAGCTCGGTGAGGCGCTCGTCG
>JALZBN010000093.1 GCA_030947365.1 Actinomycetota bacterium | reverse complement strand
TGGCGATTCGTCAGGATCTTGTCGGACTTGCCGGTTCCGGGCTGGCTGGTCTGGTCGCTCATGGGGTCCCCTCGAAGATCGGTCTGATCGGCTTCATTGGCTGTACCTCAGATTAACCATCCAGGGGCACGCTGCAAGACAGGACCTGCTGCACCCGGCAAGCTCACACGGACCGCTCAGGGCAGTCTCAGGTGGGTCACATCGGCGGGTCGGATACTCGGGTCATGGCATCGGCCCCCGACCCGTATTCGTCGAGGCAGGCAGTCTTGAGGCAGGCAGTCTCGAGGCAGGCATGGCGTGACGGGGGGCTGCGACGGGTCCGGCGCGTCACCCAGGTTGTCGGCGCGGCTGCCCTTAGCGGTCTCGGGCTGCTGACCGCGGTCGCGGCGCGCGCCGATTCGTCGGGAACTGCGATTGCGAGTTCCACCACCTCGACGACCACATCCACGCCGGCGCCGTCGGTCACGTCGCCGAGCACGCCGCACACCTATGCCACCTTGTCGCCGCCGGTTCAGGTGCCGAGGTCGTCGACGTCCGGCCGCGCCGCGACGTCGGGTGGGTCATGACCTCGACACTCGAGGTCGATCTCGCCTCGGTTGAATTTCGGGCACTTGGAACCACGGCGAGGTTGTTGGTGACGGCGGCCGACGCCCTCCCGCGGGCCGAGGCCATCCTCCGCGAAGAGCTCGACGCGATCGACCGAGCCGCCAGCCGCTTCCGTCCCGATTCTGAGCTCGCTGCCATCAATGCCGCCCGAGGCCGTCCCGTGTCCGTGAGTCCGCTGTTCCTCGAAGCTGTGCAGGTCGCGCGCCGCGCCGCCCGACTCACGAACGGTGCCGTCGATCTGACCGTCGGACGAGCACTGCGCATGGTGGGCTACGACAGGGATTTTGCTGAGGTCGTGGAATCGGGGGAGTCACTTCGGATCAGGTTGGCTCCGGTGCCGGGATGGGACCTTGTCGAGGTCGACGAGGCTCGCTCGACCGTGCGCGTGCCCACTGGCGTCGAGCTCGATCTCGGCGCGACAGCCAAGGCGTTCGCAGCCGACAGGGCAGCCGAGTCTTTGACGCGCAAGACGGGCGCAGGCGTGCTCGTGAGCCTCGGTGGTGACATCGCCGTCGCGGGCCCGCCGCCCGATAGCGGCTGGACGATATTCGTTACCGACGACCACCGTCGGCGCGCCGACGCGCCGGGGCAGAGCATCGCCATCGCCTCCGGGGGCCTGGCCACGTCGAGCACGACCGTGCGCAACTGGCGCCGAGGTGACAAGGTGCTGCACCACCTCATCGATCCTTCGACGGGCCAGCCGGCGGCGTCGTGTTGGCGCACGGTGAGCGTTGCCGCCGCGTCCTGTGTCGATGCCAATACGGCCAGCACTGCCGCGATCCTTCGGGCCCACAGCGCTTCGGGATGGCTCAATGCACAGGGGATGCCGGCGCGGCTCGTCGCCCACGACGGCGCCGTCACACTGACGGGCTCATGGCCGGCGGAGCAGTCGTGATCGCGACTGGAAGCCTGCTCTGGTATGTCAACCGTGGCAGCGGCGCGGTGGTTCTCGTGCTGCTCACCATCAGCATCGTGCTGGGCATCGTCACAACGATGCGGTGGCAAACACCTCGCTGGCCCCGGTTCATCACTGCCGCCCTCCATCGCAACGTGTCGCTCCTGTCGATGGCCTTCCTTGCCATCCACGTGTTCTCCGCCGTCGCCGACGGCTACGTGCCAATCGGATGGAAGGACACCGTTGTTCCGTTTGTTGCGGGCTACCGCACCTTCTGGCTTGGCCTTGGCGCCGTCGTTCTTGACCTCTTGGTCGCGATCGTCCTCACGAGCCTCCTCCGCGAACGGCTGGGACCCCGCGCGTGGAAGGCGGTGCACTGGAGCGCGTACGCGTGCTGGCCGATCGCGTTCATCCATGGGCTGGGAACGGGCACCGATGTCGGTGCTGCCTGGATGATCGCCATCGACGGCGCGTGCGTGTTGGCGGTCGGTCTTGCCGTTCTCTGGCGCGGTCGTTCGCGCCCCGATGAGCCACGGCTGACGGCACCGATGCCCGCACGGGCGCGGGCCATGGTGGGGCGGGACTGACATGACCGACGCCGCCGTGCGCGCGACGGAGCGGCGCGGATCCGAAGGCCGTGCCCCGGTTGGGCTACCGCGTCTGCTCTCGGACATGACGCCGGGCACGATGACGTCGCTTCGCGAACACCTCGATTGGTTCGGACCGCTTCCCGATTCCCGGCAACGGTCCAGAGGTGCCAACCGCGAACTGATCGATCTGGTTGGCCGCAGCGGTTTGCGGGGGCGTGGCGGCGCTGGGTTCCCGACCGCGAAGAAGCTGAGCGCAGTCGCGGCCGGGCGCCACCCGATCGTCGTCGCGAACGGCGCTGAGGGTGAGCCGGCGAGTGGGAAAGACAAGCTGCTGATGGCCGGCGCGCCACATCTGGTGCTCGACGGCGCGGTGGTGGCGGCGCGGGCCGTGGGTGCTGACGAGGCCATTGTCTGCGTCGACCGCCAGGCGCGCCGTTACTGGTCGAACATGGAGACAGCGTTGATCGAAAGGGCCGGCACCGACCGGCGGGTGAAGCTACGGCTAGCGGCCGTGCCCGGTCGTTATATATCCGGTGAGGAGTCGGCGCTCGTGCACTGGCTCAACGGGGGCGACGCCAGACCAACCTTCGGGATGCCACGACCTTATAAACGCGGCGTCAACGGCCGGCCCACACTCGTGCAGAACGTGGAGACGCTGGCCCATCTCGCCCTCATCGCCCGCTACGGAGACGGCTGGTTCCGCGAGACGGGCACGGCGGCCGAGCCTGGAAGCATTTTGGTGACCGTGCGCGGCCCGGGGCGCGCGCCGGGCGTCTGCGAGGTGGCCCTCGGTACGGCGCTGCGTGATGTCCTCACCGGAACCGGCATCACTGATCCGGGGCCCTGCCTCGTCGGCGGTTACTTCGGACGTTGGCTGGCGCCGGCGGCTGTCGACGTCGCTCGCGTCAGCCACGAGTCGTTGGGAGGGCTCGGCGCGTCACTCGGCGCGGGTGTGATCGCCGCGCTCGGTTCCCACGGTTGTGGGCTGGCTGAGACGGCACGGGTCGTGCGTTACCTCGCGGGTGAGACGGCGCAGCAGTGCGGGCCGTGCGTATTCGGTTTGGCCGCGATTGCCGACGGGATGGATGCCCTTGTTCGAAGGGGCGATCCTGGGGCTGCCACCGTTCTCCGACGGTGGATCACAGAGGTTCGCGGCCGCGGCGCCTGCCGCCATCCCGACGGCGCGGCCCAGCTCGTGGAGAGCGCGCTCGATGTGTTCGCGCCGGAGATCGAGCGCCACCGCCTGCATGGACCTTGCCCGGCGAGCGGCGCGCCGGGTGTCTTGCCCATCCCGCGGCCGTTAGCGGCACGAGGGTGGCGATGACCCACCAGCTCGTGGTGAATCCCATCACGTGCACCGGCCACGGCCTGTGCGCGGAGCTGTTTCCGGAACGAATCACTCTTGACGAGTGGGGCTATCCGATCATCGACCCTCGGCCAGTTACGGGTGAGCTGCAAGAACACGCTCGGCGCGCCGTTGCTGCCTGCCCGGCACTCGCGCTTTCGATGCAAAGGTCGCCGTAGGGCGTAGGCTGACTCCCGGGCCTTCGGTCCATCGGAGTGGACGACTTAGAGCGGCCGCCTATCCCGTCGTCTATCCGCTTCGAGGAGGCATGAACATGCCGACCGAAACATTGGCTTCTACCGACACATTGTCTCCAGCCGAAACATTGGCTCCGTCAGCACGGCGCGTCCTATTAGTCGATTCCCGCGATAACCGGCGCCAACTCATGCGCCTGGTCGTCAGCGGTAACGACGCCAAGGCCGTTCTCGTGGGAGAGGCAGACAGCCAGGCCGCCGCCTTGGCGATGGTCGAGCAGGAACACGCTGATGTGGTGGTGCTCGACGTGCAGATGCCTGTCTCCGACGGCCTGACCACGATTACCGCCCTCCGCGAGCGCTACCCCGAACTGGCGATCATCGTCTGCTCCTTCGACCTTGATCCGTCGACGGTGCAACAGGTGCTGGAAGCGGGGGCCGACAGTTGTTTGGCCAAGCCGGTCAACCGCACCGACATTCACAAAGCTCTGAACGAGCTCCCGCCGCGGTCGTTAGCGTGGGGCGATGTCGCCGAGCCGTCAGTTGCCTCGTCGACGGGTGCTGGCGGCCACTGAGCTTCACGTCGGGCCGCGGACGCTCGGCGCGCCGCTGACGTACTGGGAACCGGGTGGGCAAGACATCGCCAACATCACAAGGCACGACGAGCGTGCCCTCGCGATGGTCGCCGACGTTGTCATGCGCGACGTCGCCGGCGCGTGGACGGTCTTCGACAAGGACGGCGACCTTTTCGAGCTCCGCCGTTACGAGGCCGCTGATGATCTTTCATTCGACGTTGTCGAACCCGGGGGAACGCCGTTGGCGACTTTCTATGTCGACGCCGGCCTCATCCACGACCAGGTGATTGTTCGCGACGGCACGTCGGCGCCGGTCGGTGAGATCGTCACCGACGAGGGGGTACACGAGCTTCGAGAGTTGCACGGTTCCGCCCTGGCCGAATCCCGGCGCGTCTTCGAGCGCCCCGGCGGTGATGGGATAGAACAGGTCTGGGACGTGATCATTCATCCGGAAGGCGACCGGCTTTTCGACCGGCGCGTCTTGGTGGCCGCGCCGCTCGTGTGTCTGCTCACGGCGCACTCGAAGCGAGAGTGGGATCCCGACTCCGCCGTAGGCGTCGCCTTGCTCGTCGCCTTTCCCCCCGCAGGATTCCTCGTGCTGGCGGTGGAGCGCACCCTCGACGGCCTCTATTGGCTGCGCCGCAAGCTCAACTAGATCTGTTTGCGGCCCAAGCGCCGTCGGGCGCGCCGACGGCCACTGAGGTGCCAGACCAGGAACAGCGCAACCCCGGCGGCAACGACGGCCGCGAAGGGAAAGGCGGGGCTACCCGTCTCGGCCGGCACGCGAAGGGCCTGGGCCGTGGTGGGTGGCGCGGTGTCGCTCGTTGCCGCCGCGGATGCCGGAAGGCTGACGACGGGAGGCAGGCGCGGCAACGGCGCCTCGCTAAAGACCGGGGTGTCGAAGCCCTTGGAGAGCAACGCCTGTGCCGTCGTGTACATCGACTGCGGGTGCGCGCCGAGTTCAACTGTGATCATCGTGCGGCGCGACCGAGTAGCTGCCGCGATCAGGGTCTCGCCGGCACGCGCCGTGTAGCCCGGCTTCACGCCGATCACCGTTGGGTCTTTCAGCAGCTTGTTCTGGGGGCGAACCACGTGGTCTTCGCCGCCTGCTGTGGGGGAGAAGGTGTAGGGGTCGCGCCGGCTCACGATCTCGCGGATAGTGGGCACCGCCAGCGCGGCACGAGCCACGACGGCGAGGTCATAGGCGCTGATCAAATCGCTGCGACCGAAGGCGGAGCCGTCGTCGAGGCCAGCGGGGTCGTCGAGCACGGGATCATCGACCAGCCCGAGCTCGTGCCCGACCTGCGTCATATCTTGGGCGAAGCCCTGCCGGCTCCCGGCGACTCGCTCGGCCAAGGCGACCGCAGCATCGTTGGCCGAGCTCATCAGAAGTCCTCGCAACAGATCGTCGGCGCGCAAGGCGTGGCCGGGGTGAAGGCCGAGCTT
>JALZBN010000092.1 GCA_030947365.1 Actinomycetota bacterium | reverse complement strand
CTGCTCCGGCGCGTCTTGACGGGCGCCCGACTCACCGTTGCCGCCGGCGCGTACGCGGCGGCCGAGGCGCGCCGCCTAGCCGGCGACGAGACTCCAATCTGCGAGGTACCCCCCGGGGTCGACCTGGCCCGGTTCCATCCGCTGTCGCTCACCGAGCGCCGAAACGCGCGCGCCGAGATGGGGCTGCCTGTCGACGGGCGTCTGGTGCTGGCGGTGAGCCGCCTGGTACCCCGCAAAGGCATCGACGTGCTTGTGCGCGCCGCCGCCCGCCTGGCTCCTTCCCGGCCCGACCTTGTCGTCGCCGTTGCCGGCGCCGGCCGCGACCGTTCGCGTCTCGAGCGGTTGGCCGGATCCTGTGGCGTACCGGTCTTGTTCCTGGGCGCGGTTCCCGATGAGAAGCTTGCGCCGCTCGTGGGATGCGCCGACGTCTTCGCCATCCCCTGCCGGTCGAGGTGGGGCGGGCTCGAGCAGGAAGGTTTCGGCATCGTCTTCCTCGAGGCTGCCGCGTGCGGGGTTCCCCAAGTCGCCGGTTCGAGCGGAGGGGCGGCCGAGGCCGTTGCCGACGGTGAGACGGGCTTCGTTGTAGACCGTCCCGATGACGTACTCGCGGTCGAAGGCGCGCTCGCCCGCCTGCTCGACGACGAAGGCCTGCGGCGCAAGATGGGCCACGAGGCTCGCCGCCGGGCCGAGGAACGCTTCGACTACGACCGTTTGGCCGGGGTGCTCGACCGGGCCCTGAGCCCGCTCGAGTGACCCGCGACCCGGCGCCGGGCGCCGGTTCCATCGGGCGGGCGTCGTGGTGGGGCACGGCCGTCTTCACCGTTACCGCCGTCGGCGCCGACCTCTACACCGCCGTGGAGGCCCCCGCCTTTGTGGTTGCCGTCGTCCTCTTCTTCGCCGGTTGCGCCGCGTTCATCGCGGCCTACTTCCGCGCCGTCGGCCGCAGCCGCGCCGACCTCATCGCCGTCACCAGCTTGTTCTTCCTGAGTGGCAGCGCGCCGGCGCCGGTCCGGCGCAGCCTGCTGGGCTCATTCGCGGTGCAAGTCGTCGTGGCCTTTGCGACGGCGATCGCCCGTCCCTACACCAGCCTGGCCGCGGGCACGCTTGTCCCCGTGTACGGCATTGCCCTGTGCGGCCTGTGGGCGGCGCGCTACGGCACGTTCCCGCCTCGCACGGATCCCAAGAAGATGGAATGAGTCGTCCGGCGCGTTGATCGGGTAGGAACGACAGATGGCACAACTCGGATTTTGCGGACTCGGACAGATGGGCGCCCCGATGGCGGCGCGTCTGGTCGATGCTGGCCACGACGTGGCGGTATGGAACCGCACTGAAGGTCGCACCGACGATCTGGTGGCCAGGGGAGCGCGCGCCGCCTCGTCGCCCGCCGATGCCGCCGTCTCGGCCGACGCGGTCATCACCATGCTCGCCGACCCGGATGCGCTCGAGGCGGTGATCTTCGGACACGACGGTGTCGGCGTCGGTCTGGGCGCGGATGCGACGCTGATCGAGATGTCGACGGTGGGGCCGGATGTGGACCGAGGTGTCGGCGCCCGCCTCGGCGGCGACGGCCGGATGCTGGATGCGCCGGTGCTCGGCAGCACGCCTCAGGCCGAACAGGGTGCACTCAAGATCTTCGTCGGGGGACGCCCCGAGCTCTACGAGCGCTGGGCGCCGGTTCTCGACGTGCTCGGGCGCCCGGTTCATCTCGGACCGCTAGGTTCCGGCGCGGCCATGAAACTTGTGGCCAACTCCACCCTCGGCGCGCTCATGACCGCGTTGGGCGAGGCCCTCGCGCTAGCCGACGCGCTCGGGCTCGACCAGACTGACGTCCTCGACGTGTTGGCCGAGTCGCCCATCGGGGTCACCGTCAAGAGCAAGCGCGAGAAGATCGAACAGGAGACATACGCGCCGAACTTCAAGCTCGCGCTTGCAGCCAAAGACGTTCGCCTGGTCCGGGCCGCGGCCGAGCGCGCCGGGCTCGACGCTCGGATTGCGACCGCCGCGGTTGCGGCTTTCGACGCGGCCGAGGAAGCGGGCTTCGGCAACCTCGACTATTCGGCGGTGGTGGCCCACTTGCGAGGCCGGCCCGCCCGAGCATGAGCCTGGGGTCCATGCGTGTCGGCATCACCGTGCCGCAGTTCAGAGGCGACGCCGAGGCCGCGGTCGGCGTTGCCCGGCGCGCCGAGGCTGCCGGCCTCGATGGCGTCTTCGTGTTCGACCACTTGTGGCCGTTGGGCCAACCACAAAAGCCGGCGCTGCACTCACTTCCGCTCCTCGGTGCCCTCGGAGCCGAGACGCAGCGAGTGACGCTCGGTCCCCTCGTCACCAGGGTCTCGGTCCTTCCGACGACCGTGTTGGTGCACTCGCTCGTCACACTCCATCGGATGCTCGACGGGCGATTTGTCGCCGGGCTCGGCACCGGTGACAGCGCCAACCGGGCCGAGAACGAGGGCTACGGCCTCGGGTTCGGGTCGGTTGGGGAGCGGGTCGGCGAACTCACCGCGTGCTGCCGCGAGCTGCGCGCCGCGGGTGTGCGCACGTGGATCGGTGGCAGGTCGCGCGCCGTTCGGCGCGCCGCGGCCGAGGAGGCGGACGGGTGGAATGGCTGGGGCTGGTGCGCCGACCCCGCCATATTCGCGGAAGCGGCGGCGGAGGTGCGGGCGCTCGCCCCCCAAGCGGAGCTGACCTGGGGCGGCCAGGTTCTCATCGCCCGTACGCAGCAGGCCGCAGACGCCAAGCTGGAGCGGACCGGCGATCGCCAGGGCCTCGTCCATGGCACGGTCGACGACCTCAGGGCCCACCTCGGTGCACTTGCGAGGGCCGGCGCGTCCTGGGCCATCTGCGCGCCGCTTGACGTCGGGAGCGACCCGGAATGCGTCGAATTGATAGCGGAGGCGGCTGCCCCGGACCGGTAGCCTGCAGGCACATGGATTTTCGCCGCATCAACGCCCTGCCGCCGTACGTGTTCACCATCATCGACGGCCTGAAGATGCAGGCGCGGCGCGCCGGCGACGATGTCATCGACCTGGGTTTCGGCAACCCCGACATCCCGTCACCCGACATCGCCGTCGAGAAGCTCGCGGAGGCGGCCCGCAACTCGAGGAATCACCGCTATTCGTCGAGCCGAGGCATCCCCAAGCTCAGGGCCGCGGTGTCGTCGCTGTACGAGCGTAGGTTCGGCGTCGAGCTCGACCCCGACACCGAGGTTCTCAGCACCATCGGCGCCAAGGAGGGCCTTTCCCATCTCATGTGGGTGCTGCTCGGCCCGGGCGACACTGCCTTGGTGCCGACACCGTCGTATCCGATCCACATCTACGCGCCGCTCTTTGCCGGCGCCGACGTCCGTCAGGTGCCCCTCGGCCCCGACGAGGACTTCTTCGCCAACCTCATGGATGCCTGGGAGAACGCCTGGCCCCGGCCGCGCGTGATCGTGCTGTCGTTCCCGCACAACCCCACCACGACCTGTGTGGATCTGCCGTGGCTCGAGCGGCTGGTCAAGTTCGCCCGCGAACACGATGTCGTGCTCGTCCACGACTTTGCCTACTCCGATACCGCTTTCGATGGCTACCAGCCACCGTCGATCCTTCAGGTCCCGGGCGCGAAGGAGGTCGCGGTCGAGCTCTACACGCTCACCAAGTCGTTCTCGATGGCCGGTTGGCGGGTGGGCTTCCTGGTCGGTAACGCCGAGATCGTGCAGGCACTGGCCAAGCTCAAGTCCTACCTCGACTACGGCACGTTCCAGCCCATCCAGATCGCCGCCACCGTCGCCATGAACGAAGCGTCGGACTATCCCAAAGAGGTCAACGAGATCTACTGGAGCCGTCGAGACGCGCTCTGCGACGGCCTGGCCCGGATCGGGTGGGAGATCGAGCGGCCGAAGGCAACGATGTTCGTATGGGCACCGATCCCGGAGCCGTACCGGGAGATGGGCTCGCTCGCGTTCGCCTCCTTCCTTGTGGAGGAGGCCAAGGTGGCCACGTCGCCCGGCATCGGCTTCGGCCCAACCGGCGACGGGTTCGTGAGATTCGCCCTCATCGAGAACGAGAAGCGCATCGCGCAGGCCGTCCGCAACATGCGCAAGGCCCTGGTCAAGCTTTAGCCGACACGAAACCTTCCGTTCACGTACGACCCATACTCTGGGAGCGTGCAAACGTTCATCGTGCGCGTGTGGGTTCCAGACCGTCCCGGCGCGCTTGGTGCGGTGGCCAGCCGAATCGGAGCCGTGCGAGGCGAGATCGTCGGCATCGACATCTTGGAGCGTGGTGCGGGGCGAGCGATCGACGAGCTCGTCGTCGAGCTGCCAGATGAAACGCTGGTACCCCTACTGGTGGGCGAGGTCGGCCAGGTCGACGGCGTCGACGTGGAAGACGTGCGCGCCGCGCCGGCCCACCTCAGCGACTCCCGTCTCGACGCTCTCGAAACCGCAGCCGTGCTCGTCTCGGCCGCGACCTCAGCCGAGCTCCTCTCCGCGCTCGCGGGTCATGGCCACCGTGACTTCGAGGCCGATTGGTCGGCCGTCGTCGACCTCGACGGTGTCCTGCTGGCGTCGCAAGGCGCCCCGCCCCCACCCGGTTGGTTAGCTGCATTTCTGAGTGGCAGCAGCTCGTCGTCGCAGGTGGCTGCGGGCGAGTGCGGCCCTGACGATGTGGCCTGGGCCGAGCTCCCCGAAGCCCGCCTCGCCTTAGTGCTCGGCCGTCGCGGGCGGCCGTTCCGCGCCCGGGAACGTCGTCAGCTCGCCATGCTCGGTCGCATCACCGCCAGCCGCCTCGTCGAGCTGACGCTTTCGCCGGGCGAGAGGGTTCGTCAACTCTCGTAGGGTGGCGCGGTGAAAGTAGGACTACTAACCGGCGGAGGCGACTGTCCCGGGCTGAATGCCGTCATCCGCGCTGCCGTGCGCAAGGGCGAGCGCCATTACGGCGACGAGCTCGTCGGCTTTCGCAATGGCTGGCGAGGGGCGATGGACGGCGACCTCATGGTGCTCGATGTCGAGCGCTGTCGCGGCATCCTGCCTCGGGGCGGCACGATCCTCGGCACGTCGCGCACCAACCCCTACAAGATCGAGGGCGGGCCTCACCAGGTGCTCGACACACTGCGGGCCAATGGCGTCGACTCTCTCATCGCCATCGGGGGCGAGGACACGCTCGGCGTGGCGGCCAAGCTCTACGACGAGGGCGTGAGCATCGTGGGCGTTCCTAAGACGATCGACAACGATCTGTCGGCCACGGAGTTCACCTTCGGGTTCAACACCGCGGTGCAGATAGCCACCGACGCCATCGACCGCCTCCACACGACCGCGGAATCCCATGACCGGGTCATGGTCGTCGAGGTGATGGGCCGGCACGCGGGATGGATTGCGACCTACGCCGGGATTGCGGGCGGCGCGGCGGAGATCCTGATTCCCGAGGAGGAGTTCGACATCGACGAGGTGTGCGAGCGCCTGCGCCGGCGCCATGAGAAGGGGCGCTTCGCCTCCCTCGTCGTCGTGGCCGAGGGTGCTCTCCCTCAGGGAGGCGCTGGAGGCGGCGAGAGCGAAGCGAAGGGCACCGACGCCTTCGGGCACGTGCAGCTCGGCGGCATCGGCAACATGGTTGCCGAAGAGATCGGAAAGCGCACCGGGTTCGAGACCCGGGTCACGATTCTCGGGCACGTGCAGCGGGGTGGAACCC
>JALZBN010000091.1 GCA_030947365.1 Actinomycetota bacterium | reverse complement strand
CTGATCAGTGCATCCCATCGAGCAGCTGCGCATGGTCGCCCGGGCCGTGGGCGAAGATCCCGGGTTGCTGGCCCAAGAGGCCGCTAACGCCCTTGGCGGCCTGCACGGCGACAGCGCCGCCCTGGTTACCGCGTGTCGCCGTCTTGTCGACCGCCAGCCGGCGTGCGGCCCCCTCTGGTGGGTTGGGGCCAGGGTGCTGGCGGCAGCCGATCCCACCGAAGAGGCCTATGTCGTCGCCGATGAGCTCGGCGGTGACCGCACTTCGTCGGTGCTCGCACGCGAGATCCAAGACGACGCCAACGTCGTTGTCGTCGGCTGGCCGGGCCAGGTTGCGCAAGCGCTGCGTCGGCGCGGCGACGTCCGCGTGCTCGTGGTCGAAGCCTTTGGTGAAGGTTCGGCGCTGGCATCGCAGCTCCGGCGCGCCGGCACGACAGCACGCGTGGTGCCCGAGTCTGGGCTTGGGCAAGCCGTCGTGACCTCCGATCTCGTGCTGTTGGAGGCAACCGCGTTGGGCCCGACTGGCACCGTGGCGACGGCGGGCTCGCACGCCGCGGCCGCGGTGGCCTACGACTCGGGTGTCCCCGTGTGGGTCGTCGCCGGGGTGGGTCGAGTGCTGCCGGCGGCACTGTGGGAAGCGCTGCGCGCTCGGGTTCTCGAGCGCGAGCGCGCCGGCGACGGCGAGCACGACATCGTTCCGGCGCGCCTTGTCGACCGGGTCGTCGGACCCGACGACATCGAGACCTTTGACGCCGCGGTAGAGCGTGGCGACTATCCGGCGGTACCAGAGCTGACCCGGCGCGCGCCGGCGCCCGGCGCGGCGGTCGGCTGATGGCCGACGTGGAGTTCGGCGCGACCGGCGGGTACCTCGCCACGGCCCGAGAAGGCGCCGGGCTCGGCATCATCGTCATCCACGAGATCTGGGGGGTCGCTCCGCACATTCGTGACGTGTGCGACAGGTTCGCAGCCGAGGGCTTCACCGCCCTCGCCCCTGACCTGTTCGGTGGACGCACCACGTCCGACCGCGACGAGGCGATCAAGATGGTGGCCGAGCTCGACATGCAGCAGGTGGGCCGTGATCTCTCGGAGGCAGTCGACTTCCTGGCCGGGCATGAATCGGTGCGGGGCAACGGCATCGGTGCGGTCGGCTTCTGCCTGGGCGGCGCGCTGGCACTGTGGTCGGGCACCCTGCGTCCCGACAAGGTGAAGGCGGTGGTTCCCTTCTATGGGCTCTCGCCGCGCGGCGTCGAACCCGACTGGTCGAAAATGGAGGCCGCGGTCGAGGGCCACTACGCCGAACTCGACGAGCGCAACAGCCCCGTGGCCGCCAACGAGCTGGCTGAGCGGCTCACCGATCTGGGCCGTGACGTGCGCATGTTCATCTATCCCGGCGCGCAGCACGCGTTCTTCAACGACACTCGCAAAGAGGTCTACGACGAGGACGCGGCGCGCCAGGCCTGGATCCGCACCCTGGAGTTCCTTCGGGCCAAGTTGGGTTAGCACGGCACCGAAGATCGACGTAGCGACGAGCGGCGTCTTGACGATCGATGTGGTGGTGCCGGCGCGCAACGAGGCGCTGACTGTGGCTCCCGTTGTCGGCGCGTGCCTCGGATGTGCGTTCGCCAGAGAGGTCATCGTCGTCGACGACGGTTCGGTGGACGACACCGGCGCGCAGGCCGAGGCAGCCGGCGCGCGGGTCGTGCGGCGTGCTGGTGACGGCGCGACCGGGTCGAAGGCCCACGCCATGGAGGCGGGTGTGGCCGCCAGCACGGCCGACGCCATCTTGTTTGTCGACGCCGACTGCATCGGTCTGACCTCTGCGCATCTCGACGCCATCTGCCGCCCCCTTATCGAGGGACGGGCGACGATGTCGGTCGGCTGGTTCGACTACGGGCTCTGGAACCCGCTGGTGCTGCGGCTGGCACCGACCACCGGCGAACGGGCCATTCCCCGGTGGGTGTGGGATTCGATCCCGCCGGAAAAGCGCGCCGGCTACTCGATCGAGATCATGATCAACGAGGTGATCGCCGAGGGCCGGCTGCCGACAACGGCGCGCATCATGTACGGCGTCACCCACCGCACCAAGCGGGACAAGCTTGGCCGGCGCCACGGCGGCCGCGAGACGTGGCGGATGTTCTGGCACCTCGTCGGCCTTCCGGCGCGGGGCGTAGTCAGGTGGCGCACCTACTGGTTCTACCTCCGCGACCTGACGGTGGAGGATTAGGTACGCCGGGCCACCACCGTCACCAGCGGTGGGAGAACGACTGGTTCGTCACCGGGGTCGACGCCCGTCAGGTGCGTGAGGTAGTCGCGCACCGCGCCCGCGCCGGCTCCTGCTTGCGACTCGGCCCAGGCGTCGACGATTTCGAGCTCGGCGCGTTCGACCAGTGCCGGCAAGAGGGCGCCGATGTCGGGATGGCGCGCGTCGGGCATGGATAACGGCGCCCCGCCCACCCGGCCTGCCGACGTGATCGGTTCCTGAGCCACGACCCAGCCGCCGGGCCGCACCGCGCTACTCATCCGCTCGAGCACGACGGTGGGGTTCGTGACATGCATCAAGAGGAAGCGGCAGAAGGCGAGGTCGACGGGCTCGGGTAGCAGCAGGTCTTCGCCGGCCTGGGTGATGGTCACCACCTGGCTGTACTCGGCCGCGGCTTCGGCCGCAGCGTCACGGGCGTGGGGATCGCTGTCGACCGCGTACACCCGTCCGTCGTGGCCAACGATCTCAGCGAGGGCCACACTGACGTCGCCCCCTCCCGCGCCGACGTCGACGCATCGCCAGCCCTCCCGCAGACCGAGCCGGTCGAGCGCGGTCATGAGGGGACGGCGGTAGACGTCGTTGCGCAGCCCGAGCTCCATCTCGGTCGACGATACGCCCCTGGCCTCAGCGGGCGAGAGCGGGGGCACGGTTACCATCGACTGGTGTCCGGCACTGGCAGCGGCCCGTCCTTCGAGGTGGCACTGCTGACGTACTCGTGAGCGAGTTGATGCTCCAGCAGACCCAGGTGGCCCGTGTCGTGCCGCGCTACGACGCATTCGTGGAGCGGTTCCCAACCGTCGCCGCCTGCGCCGGGGCCGAACCCGGCGACGTCGTTCGCATGTGGGCCGGGCTCGGCTACAACCGGCGCGCCCTCAACCTGCATCGTGCCGCGACCGCGGTTGTGGAGAAACACGGTGGGCGAATCCCAGCCCGCCTTGCTGACCTGCGAGCGCTTCCGGGTATTGGTCCCTACACGGCCCGCGCCGTCCTGGCCTACGCCTTTGAGGCCGACATCGGCCTGGCGCTCCGCGATATTGCCGCCATTGCGGGATGGCCCGCCGAGCCAGAGCGGGCGCGCCGCGCCGTCGATCAGCTCCTTGCCGAGGGACTCGCACTCGTCGACGGAAGCGCGCTGCGACTTCCATGACCGCAACCGTCGACACGGCGCGTTATCGCCAGGTGCTCGGCCATTTCGCGACCGGCGTGACTGTCGTCACCGCCGCCATCGAGGGTGAGCCGGCGGGTCTGGCGGTGAACTCGTTCACGTCGGTGTCGCTCGATCCACCGCTGGTCGGCATCTGCGTCTCGAGGCTCTCGACCACGTGGCCCAAGATCCGGGAGGCGGGGTCGTTCTGCGTCAACGTCTTGGCCGACGACCAGGAGGACATTTGCCGGGTCTTCGCAGCCCGCAGCACCGACAAGTTCCGCGGCGTGGGCTGGAAGCCAGCCGAGTCAGGCGCGCCGATCCTCAACGACATTCTCGCTTGGGTCGACTGCTCTGTCGTCGCCGAGCACGACGGTGGCGACCATGTCATCGTCATCGGGGAAGTGCGCGATCTGGGCGTTGTTCGTGAGGGACTGCCACTTGTCTTCTACCGTGGCGGCTATGGCCGCTTCCAACCCTGAGAATTCTGACGTCCCCAAGATCACAACGACGGCGCCCGGGCCGATGGCCGAGGTCGTCATGTCCGACGTCATCGCCGGTGTCGTCATCGTCGAGCCGAAGGTCTTTCCCGACGAGCGCGGACGGTTCATCGAGAGCTACCGGCGCTCGTGGTTTCCCGAAGGCCGGGAGATGGTGCAGGGCAACCGCTCCGACAAGCGGGCCGGGAGTCTGGTCGGGTTGCACTACCACCTGCACCAAGCCGACTACTGGTATGTGCCGGTCGGGCGCGCCCTCGTCGTGCTCCACGATCTTCGCGAGGGCTCGCCCACCGATGGCGCCACGCTCACTATGGAGATCGGCGAGCGCCAAGAGCGCGGCGTCTACATCCCGCCCGGCGTCGCCCACGGGTTTGCTGCGATCACCGACCTGACCATCACCTATCTGGTCGACCAGTACTACAGCCCCGACGACGAGCTCGGCGTGGCTTGGGACGACCCCGAGATCGCCGCCGACTGGGGTGTAGCAGACCCGGTCGTGTCGAAGCGCGATCGCACGAACCCGGCGCGGTCGGAAATCCCAACCGGTATCCGTCCGCTGATGGGTGGCGTCAGGCCTTAACCGCAGTTGGTGACGACGATGGCGTCGCCGACCTGAACGGTGGCACTCGGGTTCTTCTCCTGCCACGTGTGCAGCGCGGAGACGAGCTCGGCGGTGTCTGTTGGCGTGTCCATCACTGTCGCCCATTTCACGCACGTCTTGCCCGCGCCGCTCCTCCAAGCGACGTACTGGTCGCCGCCCCAACCCGCGGCCGCCTTGCGGGCCACAGCCGTCGGCAGAACTTCCTCGAGCATCAGCAAGAGGACGACCTCACCGAGCACGCCACGGTCGACGACCTTGCCCTCGGGTGCAGGCTTGGCAACAGCGATAGGGCCTTCACCGGCGAGGAACTTCTCGGGGTGAAGGGTCTGCTCGGATGTGACCGGTGGGTTGAGGAGCGCCTGCTCGAGACGGGCTTCACCGCCGGCCTGGACGAGCGCATCCACGAAACGGGGTCCGACGACGTAGGGGTAAGAAAGGAGCCTGGCGACGACGTCGGGGATGGCGTCGCTGGCCGACCCGCTGCCTGAACTCTCCTCGTCGGCGGCCTGCTTCTGGTCCGCCTCCGAGAGCGACGCGACGTACTTCTGCTCGACCGTCACTGCACTGCCCTCGACGAGAGCGCGGAACGATTCGGACGACTCGTCGTTGCGCTCGTCGAGATTTGGCCGGTCGAGGTTGAAGTACTGGTCGTCGAGGGCGTGGGTGAGCTCGTGCACAAGAACCTGGCGTACGAACGGCGTGGGATCCACCCCCCGCACGAACAGCCGTTTCGCCTTGGGATCGTAGAAGCCGACGATGCCGACCTCTTCGACGGCGGATGCTGCCGCGTTCAGGTTGATGGGGCCGTGGACGAGTCCGAGAGCGCGAAGGAAGCCCTCGAACGCGGCCTGGTCGCCTCCGCCGCTGTTTCCGCCCGAGCTGTCACTCTCGCGGAGCTTGGCCGTGAACGCCGTCGTCGACAGGAGGTCGATGGGCACGGGCTGCTTGTATTTCAGGCCCCGCGACTGCTCGACGAACGCTTCCAGCGCAGGAAGCACCGGTGCGAGCGCGGCCGGTGGTGCCGCTCCGCTCTCCGACGAGTCTCTTGCGCTCGAGCTGTGGTTTGCGAGCGCCAGGCCGTCACCGATCAAGACGACGGCGATACCGACACAGGCGACGGCTCGCATCCAGAAGTTGTCGGTCATCGCTTGATCCCCTTCCCGGTCGTGGCGGGATCCT
>JALZBN010000090.1 GCA_030947365.1 Actinomycetota bacterium | reverse complement strand
ACCTCGGACGCGCCGGCGGCGGCCAGGGCGAGGATCACCGCACGCGCCGCGCCGCCCGCGCCGAACACCACGCAACGACGGCCGGCTGGGTCGAAGCCCTCGTCGATGGCCAGCGCGTCGAGAAAGCCGGGACCGTCGGTGTTGTCACCGAGCATCTCGTCGCCAGCTCGCAGCACCGTGTTGACCGCGCCGAGGGCCTCGGCCGCCGCCGACAGGCGATCGAGTGCCGGGAGCACGGCCGCCTTGTGGGGCATCGTCACCGATAGGCCGAAGACGCCGAGCGCCCGAGCCTCGTCGATCGCTTCGACGGCACGACCCGGCGGCACCTCGAGCGCGGCGTACTCGAGGTCGAGGCCGAGGGCCTCGAAGGCGGCGTTGAAGATCGTTGGTGACAGCGAGTGGGCGATGGGGCTACCGATGACCGCGACGAGGCGATGTCCGCTCTCGGTGCGCCCGAGCCCGTCGCACTGAAATCTCAGAGAAGGCCCTTCGCCTTGGCCTCGGCCTTGAACTTCTCGAACTCCGCCGACGTGTTGGCAAAGTTGTGCCTGCCGTTAGCGTCGGCGATGACGTAGTAAAGCCACGCGCCGGGCGTGGGATTGAGGGCGGCGTCGAGCGACTTGCGGCCCGGAGCGGCAATAGGCCCGGGGGGCAGCCCGCTCACCTTGTAGGTGTTGTAGGGAGAGTCGATCTCGAGGTCTTTGTTCAGCAGCTTCGCCTTCTGCTGGCCGAGCGCGTACTGCACGGTGGCGTCGATCTGGAGCGGCATCTTCTTTGCCAGCCGGTTGTAGATGACGCGGGCGATCTTGCCCCTGTCGTCGTCGACCTTGGCTTCCCGCTCGACCAGCGAGGCCACCACCACCACCTGGTCGGGAGTGAGACCAAGGCGCGCCGCGCCGCCTTCGATGTCGGCCTGGGTGGCGGTGTCGTCGAAGGCCGACACCATGCGGGTGAGGATGCGGGCCTCGTCGTCTTTGCGGTCGATGAAATACGTGTCGGGCATGAGGAAACCCTCGAGGTTGTTCGACCCCGCCGGCTGGTAGCGCGAGTGCACGGTTCCGCTCATTGCAATGGCGAGGAAGCGGTCGGCGGAACGGCCCGGAAGGGCACCGACGCGCGCCGCTGTTTCCTTGAGGTTCAAACCTTCGGGAATGGTGATCCGGTCGATCTGCACGTTGGGCCCGGCCTCGAGCACCTTCACCACCTGACCCATGCTGGAGTTGGCATGGAGGGTGAAGTCGCCGGCCTTGATCGAATCGGCGCCGTTGAACCGGGCGTAATAGGTGAACACGGTGGCGCTCTTGATGACACCCTTGCGCTCCAGCAACGAGGCGAGGGAGCCGGTCGACATGCCCTTCGTCACCGTGATCTGCACCTCCTTGCCGGGCGAGCCCGAGGGGTTGATCTGGCCGCGCACCCAGGTGAACAACAAGACGGCGGCGATGACGAGGACGGCGAGGATGCCGAGCAGGACGAGAACCCAGCGGCGCCGGCGCTCGCGGCGCGGGGGCAGCCCGTCGTGCTCGACGTCGAAGACGGTGCCCACCGTCACGGGTGCACCCGGTGAACGTCGAGCCACGACTGAAGGATCAAGGCGGCCGCGGTGTCGTCGACAACGCGTCTCGTTTGCTTGCGGCGGCGCGGCCTTGGGGCGCGGGACGCGGCCACGGTGGTGAGGCGCTCGTCGTGCAGCTCCACCGGGATGCCGGTGGCGGCTTCGAGCGACTTGGCCTCCTGCTCGGCGCGCGCCGCGGCCGGCCCGGTCGACCCGTCGAGAGAGAGCGGGAGCCCGACGACGAGCTTCTCCGCCCCGAGCTCACTGGCCACCGCGCCGATGGCGACCCGGTCGGCAGCTTCGTCGCCGGACCGCTCGATCACGGCGTGGGGAGTGGCGACGCTTCCATTGGAGTCACTGACCGACACCCCGATGCGGCGGGTGCCGAGGTCGAGACCCACGACCCTCATGCGTTACCCGCGGCGCGCCGGGCCTGGTCGAGGGCCTCATCGAGGCGGCTGGGGTCGCGCCCGCCGGCGACAGCGATCTCGGGGCTCTTGCCGCCGCCCCCGCCTACGGTGCGGGCCGCGTCGGCGATGAGGTCGGACGCAACCAGCCCACTGTCCTTGGCGACGGCCGCGACGAGGGCCACGCCACCGGCGTCGGGAACGCTGCCGAGAACGACGGCGCGCACACCGGGCTGGTCGCGCACGGCCACGGCGAGATCCTGGAGGTCTTGGCGTGACGTGCCGTCGACCCGGGCCACGACGACGCCGTCGGCGGCATTGTCGACGAGTGCTCGCGCCGCGTCGGCGGCCTGATGACGGCGAAGGGCTTTGATGCGATCGGCCAGCTCGCGGTTCTCGTCGAGCACGTGCTCTACCCGCTCGGGGACCTCCGGCGGCGCGACCCGCAGCAGGGTCGCGGCCCGACCCAGGATCTGCTCTTCCTCGCGGATGCGCTGCAAGCTGCCAGTGCCCGTGACCGCCTCGATGCGACGGAGGTTGGAACCGATCGATCCCTCGGACACGATCTTGATCGGGCCGATCGTGCCGAGGGCGCCGACGTGGGTACCGCCGCACAGCTCGACCGAACGGCGGCCGGCCTCCACCACCCGCACGACCTCGCCGTACTTCTCGCCGAAGAAGGCGATGGCTCCGAGGCGCAGGGCTTCCTCCTGCGTGGTCTCATACGCTCGCACCGGCTGGTTGGCGAGCACCTCAGCGTTGGCGGCGTCTTCGACGGCCACGAGCTCGTCGGGCGTCAGCGGCCCGTAGTGGCTGAAGTCAAAGCGCAGGCGGTCGGGGGCGACAAGGGAGCCCGCCTGTTTTACGTGCTGGCCGAGCACCTCCCGCAGCGCCCAGTGCAGGATATGGGTGCCGGTGTGGTTGCGGCGGATGGCCTCGCGGCGGTCGGCATCGATGCCGGCGGTTGCGGCCTGCCCGGCCGTGAGGTGGCCACGGGTGACCAGGGCCAGGTGACGCCGGAGGCCCGGAAGGGCGTAGGTGGTGTCGACGACTTGCGCGGCTCCCGTTTCCGTCTCGATGGTGCCGGTGTCGCCGAGCTGGCCTCCCGACTCGGCGTAGAACGGCGAACGGTCGAGGAAGATCTCGACCGTCGCGGGCTCATCGCCCGCGGCGCGCCGCTCGAACACGGCGAGCACTCGGGCCTGGCTCTCGGGCTCGACGTATCCGGTAAAATCGGTGGCGCCGAACTGCTCCAGGAGTTCACGGTAGGCAGCGGCCTGCTGGGGGTCGTCGCCGGCGCCGGCGCCGGGCTGGGCGGCCCGAGCCCGCTGGCGCTGCGATTCCATCTCGTGCTCGAACCCGGCGCGGTCGACCTCGACGCCGTGCTCGCCGGCAACCTCGAGGGTGAGCTCGAGCGGGAAGCCGAACGTGTCGTGTAGCCGGAAGGCGACGCGGCCCGAAAGGGTGTGCTGCTTCGCCGCTTCCACATGGGCCAGCTCCTCGTCGAGGATGGCGGAACCGGAACGCAACGTCTGGCGGAACTTGGCCTCCTCGCGGGTGACGACGCCGAGCACGAAGTCGAGGTTCCTGACCAGCTCGGGATAGGCCTCGCCCATGACCTCGACAGTGGATTCGACGAGCGTGGGCGTGACCTCGCGCTCGACGCCGAGGGCGAAGGTGTGGCGCACGGCGCGCCGGATGATTCGGCGCAGCACGTAGCCCCGGTCTTCGTTCGACGGGAAGACGCCGTCGGAAACGAGAAACGTCATCGAGCGCCCGTGGTCGGCGAGTATGCGCAAGCTCACATCGGCCGCCTCGTCGTCGCCGTAGGTTCGGCCGGTGACGCGGGAGGCAGCCTCGACGACCGGTCGTAGCACGTCGGTGTCGAAGACCGAGTCGACACCTTGGAGAACGGGGAGGATCCGTTCGAGCCCCGATCCGGTGTCGATGTTGCGGCGCGGCAGGGGGTCGAGCGCGCCGCCCCGCTGGCGGTCGTACTGCATGAAGACGAGGTTGGCGATCTCTACGAATCGCTCTTCGGCGCCGTGGAGCGGCCCGCCGCCCTCGCCGTGCTCGGCACCCTTGTCGACGTAGAGCTCCGACGAGGGCCCGCAGGGGCCGGTCTCACCCATCTCCCAGAAGTTGTCGTCGCCCATGCGCTGGATGCGCTCGGAGGGAACACCGACGGTGTCGCGCCAGATGTCGGCGGCCTCGTCGTCGTCGAGGTGCACAGTGACCCAGAGGCGGTCGCCGTCGATGCCGAGTACCTCGGTGAGCAGTTCCCAGTGCCAGGGGATCGCCGATTCCTTGAAGTAGTCGCCGAAGCTGAAGTTGCCGAGCATCTCGAAGAAGCTGAGGTGGCGGCTGGTGCGGCCGATGAGCTCGATGTCGTCGTGCTTGCCGCGGATGCGCACACACTTCTGCACCGACGTGGCCCGGGGCCAGGGCGGCGGCTCCTCGCCGAGGAAGTAGGGCAGGAACTGGTTCATGCCCGCGTTGGTGAACAGCGGGGCCAAGGAGTGATGAGGGATCAAACCCGACGACGGCACCAGCGTGTGGGCGCGGTCGACAAAGAACCCGGTGAAGGCGCGGCGCAGGTCGGCCGCAGAGGTGGTCATGCTGGGGGCGTCTCGAGCTCGGCGCGCAGCTCTGACTCGCGCCGGCGCATCGCGTCGCGGCCCTCGACAAGCGCGGCGCGCAGATCTTCGCGGGCCGTGCGCGCCGCCGTGGTGACGTTGTCGGCGATGCGGTCGGGCGCGTACTGGCTGATGCGCTGGCGCACGGCGCGCATCACCCAGAACGAGCTGCCCATGCCCAGCGCCGCTCCTGTCGTCAGCCAAAACAGACGCTTGAACACGCCGCTACGCCTTCGCCTTGCGGAGCCGCCGCAGGGCGCGGGCACCGCCGGCGCTCAGGGCCATGACCTTGACCGCGGGATTGGAAAAGAGTCTGGAGGCGAGCTTGGAGGTGGAGTCGACCGTGCCGGCGATCGACTCGGCCCGGTCGATGAGACTGTCGACCCGCTTGAGCTCCTGGTTGGTGTGCACCACACCACTGTGCACGTCGACCAGCAGAGGCACGGTCTCGTCGTGCACGTCTTCGACGGCGCGCCGCATGACGGCCATCGTTCGGATGACCGACGCCATGGTGAACAGCAGGCCGGCGGTAATGACGACGATGGCGACCGCGCCGATGGCAGCGACGCCCTCACCCGTCATGCTCGTCCTCGCGTCGCATCCGTTCGCTGATCTCCCGCTCCTGGCCGTGCTGGGAAGGCTCGTAGTAGACCCGCCCCGCCACCTCCGGCGGGCGGTACTCCTGGGGAATCCAACCCCGGGGGTCGTCGTGAGGATACTCGTAGCCCACGCCGTGCCCAATGCGCTCGGCAGCCTGGTAGTGGCTGTCCCGAAGATGCGGCGGCACCGGTCCGGCCGGACGGGAGCGTACGTCCTCCAGCGCTCTCCAGATGCCAAGGGCGGTCCGGTTGGACTTCGGGGAAGCGGCCAGGTGGACGACGGCCTGGGCCAGGTTGAGCTGGGCTTCGGGTAGACCGACGTACTCGACCGCGTTCGCCGCAGCAGTGGCGATGAGGAGGGCGGTCGGGTCGGCCATCCCGATGTCCTCGCTGGCCAGCACCACCAGTCGCCGGGCGATGTAGCGGGGGTCCTCGCCGGCCACGATCATCCGGGCCAGCCAATGCAGCCCGGCGTCGGGGTCGCTGCCGCG
>JALZBN010000089.1 GCA_030947365.1 Actinomycetota bacterium | reverse complement strand
TCGGTGTCATTTCGTACACTATCCCTGCGGGGGTGGTGGTCTACTTCCTTGTCTCGAACATCTGGCAGATCGGCCAGCAGGCGTTCATCTTCAGGAACCAGGAGCTTCCGCCATCCGGCTCGGACTCGAAGAAGTCGGCTGAACCAAAGACGGGTGGCGGAGGACGGGGCATCGGCGGCGGGAAGCCGAAGCCCGGCTCCAAGCCAGACCCCAAGCCGCCGGCGAAGGGTGGACCGTCGCGGTCGAATGGCAAGGGCGCCCGCCGCTCGAGCGCCCAGTCCAAGAACCAGCAGGCAAAGAACCAGCAGCGCAGCGCGGCCGATCGTCGGCGCGCGTCGCCCAAGAGCATTCCCCCGAAGAAAACCCCCCGGAAGGACGAGCCGTAATGGAATGGGTAGAAGTAACAGCTCGTACCGTGGAAGAAGCGAAGGAAATGGCGTTAGACCAACTGGGTGTCGACGAGGTCGATGCCGAGTTCGAGGTTGTCGAGGCGCCAAAGGGTGGCCTTTTCGGGCGTCTCCGCTCGGAGGCGCGCGTCCGAGCCCGGGTGTCGCCGACCACGCCACGGCCCAAGGTGGAGCGTCGCGGCCGTCGCGGCCCGCGCGACAGGGCTGGTGGTGATGGTGCCGGTGGATCGTCCGCACGAGCACCTCGCAGGCAGGCGGCAGGGGCTTCCGCCTCGTCAGGTGACGACCCCACGAGCCGAGCCCGGCCCCGGCGCGCCGCGCCGCGCCCAGCCAAGACCTCGGCGGCCGGTTCCAGCTCGACGAAGCAGAACGGAGAGAGCGACGTGATGACGACAGACGGGCCCGCAGTCGACGAGGGGGCGCTCGCAGAGTCATTTCTGCGTGGTCTTCTAGATGCGACTGAGGCCAGCTACACCCTCGACCGGCGCCAGATCGATGACGAGACCACTGAGCTCGACGTGAAGGGCGACGACCTGGGCCTTTTCATTGGTCACCGGGGTCAGACCCTGTCGGCGATCCAAGAGTTGACTCGCACCGTCGTGCAGCGCCATGGGCCCGGCCCCCACCAGCGTGTACTCGTCGACGTCGGGGAGTACCGCAAGGCCCGACGCGAAGCATTGGAGCGCTTCACTCGCGATGTGGCCGAGCAGGTGCTGGCTTCCGGCAAGGAACGAGTGCTAGAGCCGATGCGCCCACCTGATCGCAAGGTCGTTCACGACACGATCAACGGTATCGACGGCGTTTCAACCGCATCGGAGGGCGAGGAGCCCCGTCGGCGCGTGGTCATCACCCCTGACTCGACCGACTGACCGGTCTCCGCGTTCTTTGGAACGCCGTTCCTTGGATTCACAGCTACCGCCAGGTAGTCAGGACTCCTGTAAGGCCAGCCACCCGTGACTAACAACGCACGGCTCGTCTGGCTCTTGCGAGAAGCCCAGAACCGTGGTTTGGTCGGCCCCGGGCCGGTTGAGCCCCATTGCGACAATGGTCGTGGCTTCGCCGAGGCGATAGGAATTCCGGATCCAGGCAGCGATCCGTTCGTCGACCTCGGTAGCGGCGCGGGGCTGCCGGGTCTGGTTTTGGCCTTGACCTGGCCGGCGACAACCTGGATTCTCGTCGATGGCAACCACCGAAGCGCGGACTTCCTCGAGGAAGCAACCGTGGACCTAGGCTTGTCTGAGCGAACGACGGTGATTCGATCTCGGGCCGAGGAGCTCGGCCGGCATCCAGAGTTCCGTGGCCACGCGGGCACGGTCGTGGCCCGGAGCTTTGGTCCGCCGGCGACGACCGCAGAGTGCGCCGCCGGCTTCCTCGCCGTCGGCGGGAAGTTGATCGTCAGTGAGCCCCCGGTGGAGGGAGGAGAACGATGGCCCGGGGCAGGTCTCAGCCTGCTGGGCCAGCGTCTGCTCCGGCGCGTGGCCACGGCCTCAGGGCATCATTTTGCCGTGATCGAGCAGGTCGAGCCTCCCCCTGAGCGCTATCCGAGGCGAACCGGGGTACCGCAACGCCGCCCACTCTTTTGACGTTTCACGTGAAACAAGGCCGAAGAAGCTTGACCTTGGGGTGAGGTCTGTCAAGATGGGGAGGTGACGGACTGGCAGCCGAGTGCTCTTGAGATTGACCCGTCCAACGCCAACCCTCAAGTTGACGACGCTGCCCCGACACCTACGTCGCCCGATCCGCCGGTCGATCTCGAAACCGACATCGCAACCCCGCCTTTCCCTGCGACAGAAGGTGACGACGGAGCCGCTACCGAGGAGCCGGCGACCGAGGCAACGGCGGCCGAGGAACAGTCAGCCGAGAAACTAGGTGAGGCGGAACCCACCGCCGACGGACTGGTGCCGGAAGACGCGCCGGGCCCACCCCACCCCACCCTCACCGCAGACCGGGCTGCTGGCGATCACGATGCCCGAGATCACGATGCCCGAGACGACGGCGCCCACGAGGTGGGTTCCGAGGTCGTGACTGAAGCTCTCCCGGGCCCCGCCGCGCCGCCAGTCGCCCAGGCTGCCGGGCCGGCGCCAAACGATATTGAGGAGTCGACACCACCGTCGTCGAGCCACGCCGCGATCGCCAGAGGGCGTCCATTACCCCGCGCCGTCGCCGTCGCCAACCAGAAGGGCGGCGTCGGGAAGACGACCACAGCCGTGAACCTGGGAGCGGCCCTCGCCGAACTGGGCTACCGGGTACTCGTCGTCGATCTCGATCCCCAGGGAAACGCCACCACCGGCCTAGGCATCAACCCGAGAAACCTGACCGGGTCGGTCTACGACGTGCTCATGAACGACGCCCCACT
Source organism: Actinomycetota bacterium (assembly GCA_030947365.1). Lineage (GTDB taxonomy): Bacteria > Actinomycetota > Acidimicrobiia > Acidimicrobiales > AC-14 > JALZBN01. The sequence goes on along the minus strand of JALZBN010000089.1, from coordinate 2,947 downwards.
TGAGGACTGCATCGAGCCCACCGCGGTGCGCAACCTCTTTGTCGTGCCGGCAACGATCGACCTCGCCGGTGCCGAGATCGAACTCGTGCCTGCCTTCAGCCGTGAGCTGAAGCTCCGGCGCGCCATCGACCGCCTGGCGGGGGAGTTCGACTTCACTCTGATCGACTGCCCGCCGTCGCTGGGCCTACTCACCGTGAACGGGCTGGCCGCGGCCGGAGAGGTGCTGGTGCCCATCCAATGCGAGTACTACGCACTCGAAGGCCTCGGACAGCTTATCAAGAATATTCAATTGGTTCAGAGCAATCTGAATCCACGATTGGAGCTGAGCACCATTGTGTTGACGATGTACGACGCCCGCACCCGCCTGTCCGACCAGGTGGCCAAAGACGTTCGTGAGCATTTCGGCGCCAAGGTGTGCCGCACCATCGTGCCCCGCACGGTGCGCCTTTCGGAGGCGCCGTCGTTCGGCCAGCCGATCAACGTGTTCGATCCTTCCTCGCGTGGCGCAACCGCCTACCGCGAACTGGCCAAGGAGGTGAGCGGTGGCACGGCGCGGCGGTCTGGGTAAGGGCCTGGGGGCCCTCATCCCGCCCGGGGCAGCCAAAGACGAGGCCACGCCCGGGCTCCAGGAGGTACCGGTGGCGGCCATCTCTGCCAACCGACGTCAACCGCGCACGCAGTTCGACGAAGAGGCCATGGCCACGCTTACCGCGTCGATCCGTGAGCTCGGCGTGCTCCAGCCGATCCTCGTTCGGGCCAGCGGACCTGGCACCTTCGAGCTGGTGGCCGGCGAACGCCGCTGGCGGGCGGCCCGGCGCGCCGGGCTCACCATGATTCCCGCCTTGGTGCGCTCGGCCGACGACGCCGCCTCGCTCGAGCAAGCCTTGGTCGAGAACCTCCAGCGAGAAGACCTCAACCCCCTCGATGAGGCCGCTGCCTACCAGCAACTCATCGAGGACTTCCGGCTTACCCACGACGAGCTCGCGGCTCGGGTCGGCAAGAGCAGGGCATCTATCAGCAACAGCCTGCGCCTCTTCCAGCTGCCCCCGTCGATCCAGCGCCTGCTCGTCGACGGTAAATTGGCCGCCGGCCACGCCCGGGCGCTGCTGAGCACTCCCGACCGAAGCTTTCAGGAGAGCCTGGCTCGACGAGCGGTCAAGGAGGGCATGTCGGTCCGCGCCGTCGAGGAGGCTGCTCGCAAGCACGCCGAAGCGGCCGGCGCGCCGGCGCGCGCCGGGCAGTCGCCGACCGGCAGGCTTCAGCCTCCAGGGTTACTCGAGTTGGAGGAGTTGCTGTCGTCTCGACTCGACACCCGGGTGAAGGTGCACCTGACGGGTGATAGGGGGCGGGTCATGATCGAATTCGCCACCCTTGAAGATCTCGAACGGATCTATAGGCTTATGGTCGATGGCGGACGAGTGCAGGCAATGGAATCTGGCCAACCGGCCTGACCGCATCCACGCTGTCCACAGGTTGTGCGTGCTATGTGGACGAACCGGATGACCGCTGCCTGGTCTCTCTACCGACTAGTAGGTAGGCTAGTGGCCAATGGATGATTTCACCCTTCTGCGAGAGCTAGCGCCGGAGGCCGAGCGTCTCCTTGAACGCCACCTCAGCACCACCAAGGAATGGTTTCCCCACGAGCTGGTTCCGTGGGAGCAGGGCCAAGACCTGCGTGCCGGCGATGCCTGGGACCCTGAGCAATTCCCCATGGACGACGCGGTTCGGCGCGCCCTCGTCGTGAACCTGCTCACTGAAGACAATCTGCCGTACTACTACTCGGCGATCGACGACCACTTCTCTGACGACGGGGCTTGGGGGGCGTGGAACCGGCGATGGACGGCCGAGGAAGGCCGCCATTCGATCGTCATCCGCGACTACCTCACCGTCACCCGCGCCGTCGACCCCGTCGCCCTCGAACGAGGCCGGATGCACCAGGTGTGCCATGGCTTCCACCAGCCCATCGCCGGCCCGGCCGAGTGCCTCGTCTACGTCGCGCTCCAGGAGCTCGCCACTCGCATCGCCCACTTCAACACCGGCAAGCTGATGGGCGACCCTTCTGGCCATGAGGTGATGGCGCGGGTTGCGAAAGACGAGAACCTCCACTACCTGTTCTACCGAGACGTGACAACGGCCGGCCTCCACGTCGACCCGTCGGGCATGGTCATCGCCATGGAGCGCCAAGTCCGCCATTTCGAGATGCCCGGCACCGGCATCGAAGGTTTCAACGCCCATGCCAAGGCCATCGCGCGTGCCGGCATCTACGACCTGGCCATCCACCACGACCAGATCCTGGTGCCGCTGGTAATGCGGCACTGGAAGCTGGAGAGCCTAGAGAACCTCACTCCAGAAGCTGAAAAGGCCAGAGCCAGCCTCATCCGGCGGATCGAGCGCACGAACAAAGTGGCAAGGCGCCTAACCGCCAGAAGAGAAGAAGAAAACGCCCTAGCCTCCTGATTTCGCCACAGCGAAGAGGAGCTAGACGAACTCGGCGAGCTCCTCCATGAGCTGCCCTTTTCCTTTGGCGCCGATCAAACGCTTCTTCAGCACGCCCTCTTTGAAGATGAGGAGCGTGGGGATGCTCATGATCTCGTAGCGCCGGGCGATGTTGGGGTTGTCGTCGACATTGAGCTTGGCGACGACGAGCTTGCCGGCGTTCTCCGACGCGATCTGCTCGAGGATGGGCGCCACCATGCGGCACGGCCCGCACCACTCGGCCCAGAAGTCGACGATGACAGGAAGGTCGGCTCCGTTGACCTGTTCGTCAAAGGTGTTGTCGTCGAACTCGGTGATTCCTTCAGCCATGGGTTTGAGCCCTCCTCGGTTGGACCTGTCGGACCTGTTCTTGAGAACGCTTCTGGGCGTCCTGCCATTCCAGCACGCGCCGGCGCGTCATGACTGCGACGCGCTGACGCCGACGGTTTCCGCGTCGGGGTCAGGCAGGGCC
>JALZBN010000088.1 GCA_030947365.1 Actinomycetota bacterium | reverse complement strand
GCCCGAAGATCCTCCGGCAGCGGGAGATGACGTCGTGCGACGTCATTCCCGCCGGCTTGTCGACAATGACGAGGCCGTGATGGACCGGCCCGTCAGAGCTCCTCTTGCTGGTCAGCTTGTTGTTCAGCTCTTTGGTCAGCCGCCGACCGCGGCCGGGAGCGCGGCGCGGATCGCGTCGAGCACCTCGGCGACCGATCGGTCGGAGCTGAATCCCGCAGCAGCCCGGTGGCCTCCGCCACCAAACGACGAGGCCAGCGCGCCGACGTCGACATCGGAGATCGCTCGAAGCGAGACCTTGGTGCCCTCCGGCGTCTCCTTGAGCACGCAGGAGACGTCGGCCTCCGACGTGCGGCGAACCAGGTCGATGAGGCCCTCCGTCTCTTCGATCTCCACGCCGTGGTGCGACAGGTCGTCGATGGTGACCCAGGTGGCCACGAAGCGGCGCGCCGGGTCGAACTCGGCCCGCTCCAGGGCCGCGGCCACGAGGCGCAGATACGCGAGACGGTGCTCCTCGAACAGCTGGCGGCTTATCGCACCGATCGGCAGATCGAAGCCGGAAAGCTCGCGCGCCAGCTCGAAGACTTCCGGGGTGGTGTTGTCGTACTGGAAGCGGCCGGTGTCACACACCAGCCCGGTGTAGAGGCAGATGGCGGCATCGCGATCGAGCGCCCATCCCAGCCGCTCGAACAGGCGTCGAACGATCACGGCTGACGCGGCCGCGTGCGGATCGATGACGTTGATCGTGCCGTATCCGTCGTTGGTGACGTGATGGTCGATAACGACAAGCTCACGGGCGGCGCGCGCCGGAATTCCGAGCTCGCCGAGCCGGGCGAGCGAGCCGCAGTCGAACGTGATCATGAGATCGGGATTGTGCGGGTAGTCGGCCGGCTTGGTGGCCAGATCGAGCCCGGGGATGAAGGAGTAGTGATTGCCGAAAACGAACGGAGCGGGCCAGGACGCCACTGACACCTTGCCGTGAAGCTGGGCCAGGTGGTGCAGGGCGAGCATCGATCCGAGGGCATCGCCGTCGGGGACAAGGTGGCACGCAAGGGCGAGCGAGGAGGCCGAGGCAATGGCGTCGGCGGCCCTATCGAGCTCGCTGCCCTTCCGGGATCCTCGATTGTCACTCATGCTAGGTGCGATCCTCCCCTTCCTGGGGCGGGCGCTTCATGTCTTTCAGGATTTCTTCCACTCTAGTACCAACGGCTATAGCGGGGTCGGACTGAAAGGCCAATTCCGGGGTGCGCTTCAGTCGGAGTTGGCGGGCGATGCTCGCCTGGAGGCGCACCCGGTGCACGACCAGCGCTTCAGAGACGTCGTCGGAGGCCTTCCCGCTCGACAGACACGAGAACCAAACCACGGCGTGACGGAGGTCGGAGTTCGTCTTTACACCAGTGATGGTGACCAGTTCGAGTTGCTCGTCGTCGATGAGTCGAAGCTCGTCGGCAACGACCTCGCGAAGAGCCTCGTTCACGCGCTCCAGGCGCTGGTAACCCCGCTTAGACGGCATCTTCACCGTCGTCCCATGTCGACCATCTCGTCTCGAATGCCGAGATCTCGATCCCGGGTCGGCTCCAGACGAAGCGCTCGACGGCGTTGACGACGTCGGCCGCGTGACGCTGCGACTCGGCGACGACTGCCACGCCGACTGCGCATCGCTGCCACTTCTCGTGGTAGTCGATCTCCGCGACGGACAACGAGTAGCGCTGGCGGATCCGCTCCACGATCGGCTTGACCACGGCGCGCTTCTCCTTCAACGATCGGCTCTCGGGAATGTGAGCTTCGAACCGCACAAGAACCACGTGCATCAACCCATTGTGGCTGCTGCCGCGTCGCAACTGTCTAGTCGCAACCGTCTAGTCGCAACCGTCTAGTCGGAACTGTGTAGTCGTACCCGCCTATACGGCGATCGGCGTTCTCGTAGGAACGAGGTCGAGCATGCGTTCGTCGAACGGCAGCCTTCGACCCGACGGCAGGACGATGGCGTGCTCGGGCGCGAGCTCGGTGACGAATTCGAGATCGTGGCTCACGAGGACCACGGTGCCCCCGAAATGCTGAAGCGCGTCGAGCACGGCGGCGCGCGAGGTCGTGTCGAGGTTGTTCGTGGGCTCGTCGAGGAGGAGAAGGTTCGCCTTGCCCGCCACCAGCCGGGCCAAAGAAAGCTTCGTCTTCTCGCCACCCGACAGCGTGGACGCGTCCTGGTTCGCTACGTCGCCGACGAGACCGAAATGGCCAACGATGGCTCGCAGCTCGGAGATGGTCACCCCAGGCGACGCGGCAGCCTGCATGACCTCCAGCACCGTCGAACCGGGGTTGATGTCTTCGTGCTCCTGGGCGTAATAGCCGACGGTCACGTTCGAGCCGAACGTGACCTTGCCCGCGTCTTGGGCATGTATTCCCGCTAAGCACCGCAAGAGGGTCGTCTTCCCCGCTCCGTTGGGACCGACGACCAGGAACACCTCGCCGCGGCCGACGGTGAACTGCACGCCGGCGAGCACGGACTGACCGCCGAAGCCCTTGGCGAGACCCTCGACGTCGACAACCCGGTCGCCGGCGCGTACTGGTTCGGGAAACCTGACCTTCAGGGCCTTGCGCTTGACGGGAGCCGGCCCACTGGCCTGCTCGCCGGTGATGCGCTCGATGCGTTGCTCGAAGTTCTTGCGCTTCCGGGCTGACGTGGCGTTGCCCTGGCGAAACTTGTCGGCCGTGCGCTGGAGGCGGGCTACCTCCCGCTGCGCGTTGGTGGCGTCGCGAGCGACTGCGGCTTCACGCTCGGCCCGCTTGGCGAGAAAGTCGGAGTACGTGCCGCGATAGACGTCGAGCTGGCCCGCTTCCAGGGAGAACACCCGGTCGATCGACTCGTTCATCAGGGCGATGTCGTGGCTCACCACGAGTACCGCGCTGGGCGACGTGCGGAGGAACTCCATGACGAACGCCTTGGCCTCCACGTCGAGGTGGTTGGTGGGCTCGTCGAGGATCAGCAACTCGCCGTCGGACAGCAGGACCCTTGCCAGTTCGAGGCGGCGGCGCTGCCCACCGGAGAGCGAGCCGACCTTCTGCAGCAGCGCCTCCTCGTCGAGCCCGATGCCTGATGCGATCCGTTCGGCTGTGGATTCGAGCTCGTACCCGCCGCCGACGCGAAACCGCTCTTCCAGGTCGCCGTAGCGCTGCACCGCGCCGTCGAGGGCATTTTCGTCACCGTCGATGCCGGCCTGCGAAATCTCGTCGTGAACAAGGGTGAGGTGGTGGCCGACGGTCGCCAAAGGGCTCGCGGCCAAGAGGTAGTCGAACGCGAGCAGATGGTCGGCGTCGACGCCGGCGCGTGTGTCCTGCGGCAGCCAGCCAACCTGCTTGGGCAGGCGCACGGTGCCGTCGGCGGGAGGAACATCGCCAGCGACGGTGCGGAGCAGCGTGGTCTTGCCGGCGCCGTTTGGGCCCACGAGGGCGACCTTCTCACCGGCGCGCAGCTCGAAGGTGGCGTCGGAGAGAAGCACGCGGGCGCCAATCTCGATCTGAAGGCCTGAGGCTCGGATGGTCATCGTCGTGTGTGGGTCATCTTCTGGTTTCGGTCAGAGTTAGGGTGGTCGCTATGGCTGAAAAATCGCCGCCCTCGGGGCAAGGCAAGAAGCAAGGAAAGTCATTGATGGAGAAGCGGGCCGCAAAGAAAGCCAAGAAGGCCGAGAAGTCGAGGAAGGGCTCGACCGCCTAACCGAACTGTCCGCCTAACCGAGCTGTCCGCCTATCCCAACTGGCCGCCTACCCCAACTGGGTCCGGGGGATTTCGCGTTCGTCGTAGGTCTCGATGATGTCGCCGGCGCGGAGATCTTGGAAGTCGGAGAGGCCGATACCGCACTCGAATCCCGTTGCCACCTCCCGCACATCGTCTTTGAACCGACGCAGCGACGTGATGCTGCCGGTCCAGATGATGACGCCCTCCCGCAAAAACCGCACTTTCGAGCCGCGTGTGATCACGCCGTTGCGCACGTAGCACCCGGCGACGGCGCCGATCTTCGGCACCCGGAAGATGTCGCGCACCTCGGCCTCGCCGGTGACGACCTCCTCGAACTCGGGGGCCAGCAGCCCGACCATCGCCCGTTCGATGTCTTCGAGCACCTGGTAGATGATCTGGTAGTTGCGGATCTCGACGTTCTCGGCCTCAGCCAGCTCGCGGGCCTTGCGATCAGGCCGGACGTTGAAGCCGATGATCGTGCCGTTCGAGGCCGCGCCGAGAGTGACGTCGTTCTCGGTGATGCCGCCGACTCCGCGACGGACGAACGCCAGCTTCACATCGTCGCGCTCGAGCTTCTTCAAGCTGCTGGTGAGCGCCTCCAGTGAGCCGTTCACATCGGCCTTGAGAATCAAATTGAGCGTGGCCGTCTCGCCCCGCTGAATCTGCTCGAAGATGTCCTCCAGGCGGGCGCCGGGGCCGACAGCGGAACCGGTCTTGGAGAGATCGGCGAAACGGAAGCGCTGCTCTCGGGCCTCGGCCACGATGCGCGCCGTCTTATTGTCGGGCGCGACCCGGAACTCGTCACCGGCATTGGGGACGTCGGAGAGGCCCTGGACAACCACTGGCGTTGAAGGCAAGGCCTCCTTGATGGCGTCGTCGTGGTGATCGAGAAGGGCCTTGACTCGACCCCAGGCGGGACCGGCGACGATCCAGTCGCCCACCCGGAGTGTTCCGCGCTGCACCAAGACGGTGGCGATAGGACCCCGTCCGATGTCGAGGTTGGCTTCGAGCACGACGCCGCGGGCGCGTCCCTCGGGGTTGGCGACCAGTTCCTCGACGTCGGCCACAACGATCAGCTGCTCGAGGAGGTCTTCGATACCCATGCTCTGCAGCGCCGAGACCTCGACCATGATTGTGTCGCCACCCCACTCTTCCGGCACCAAGCCGTGCTCGGAGAGCTGCTGACGGACCCGGTTGGGGTCGGCGTCTTCCCTATCGACCTTGTTGATGGCAACAACGATGGGAACGTCGGCGGCCTTGGCGTGGTCGATGGCCTCTGCCGTCTGCGGCATGACGCCGTCGTCGGCCGCGACCACGAGGACGGCGATATCGGTGGCCTCTGCCCCCCGGGCCCGCATGGCCGTAAACGCCTCGTGGCCCGGCGTGTCGATGAAGGTGATGATCCTGTCGTCTTTGGTCACCTGATACGCGCCGATGTGCTGGGTAATTCCACCGGCCTCACCGCCGACCACATCGGTCTCACGGATGCGGTCGAGGAGAAGGGTCTTGCCGTGATCGACATGACCCATGACGGTGATCACCGGCGGCCGGGAACGGAGCGCGTCTTCGTCGTCGTCACCGGGGTCTTCGCCCAAGAGGCCCTGGAGCTCGACTTCCTGCTCCTGGCCGGGGTCGACGAGAAGGACGTCGGCGCCGACCTCGACCGCGAAGAGCTCGATCATGTCGTCGGTGAGCGACTGCGTGGCCGTCACCATCTCACCCTGCTGGTAGAGGAACCTCACGACGTCGGCCGCGCTGCGGTTCAGCTTGGGACCGAGCTGCTGCGCGCTTGAGCCCCGTTCGACGACAACCTCCCCTTCAGGGACGGGCGCCTCCGAACGGCTGTAGGTGGTGGCCTGCGTGGGCTCCAGCTCTTCGAAGCTGCGGCGACGTCGGCGCCGGCGCGGCGGACGGGGCCGGTTCTGCCCTGGGCCGCCACGGCCCGGGGGACCGCCACCGGGGCCGCCTCTGCCACCGGGGCCACCCGCGGGACGGCCGAACGC
>JALZBN010000087.1 GCA_030947365.1 Actinomycetota bacterium | reverse complement strand
GTGCCCGTGCCGGCGCGTACACCGTGGAAGACCGGATGATGTTGGCCGTCACCATCGAACGCCCCGCGAGCGGCAGTCTGCTCACCGAAACTCACCTCGCCCTCAACGAGGCGGTAGTCGAAAAGCCGACCGCGGGCCAGGTCGCCCACGTCGCGGTCACCGTGGATGGTCGGTCACTGAACAACTATCGGGCCGACGGCGTGATCGTGGCCACGCCCACTGGGTCGACGGCATACGCCTTCTCGGCGCGCGGCCCGATCATCTGGCCACTCCACCGCTCGCTCCTGCTCACACCCGTGTCACCCCACCAGCCTTTCGACCGCAGCCATGTCTTCGACCCCAGCCAGATCCTGCGGCTCGAGGTGGCTGCTCACCGGCCGGCCACTCTCATCATCGACGGACGAGAACTCGGACTCCTTGCCGGGGGCGACTCGGTCACCTGCACCGCGTCACCCACAACGGCACGGTTTGTCGTCTTCGGCGCCCGCGACTTCTACGGGATCCTCAAGGCGAAGTTCGGGTTGGCGGCCAACTGATGCTTGTCGAGCTGCGAGTCGAGAACCTGGGCGTCATCGACGAGCTTGGCCTCGTTTTCGAACCCGGCATGACCGCGCTCACCGGAGAGACCGGCGCAGGAAAGACACTTGTTGTCGGCGCCATCGAGCTGCTCGTCGGTGGGCGGGCCGATCCGGTCGACGTGCAAACGGGTGCCCAGGAGGCACGTATCGAAGGACGTTTCGTGGCCGGCGACGACGAGATCGTGCTGGCCCGTGTCGTGCCGCGAGTCGGCCGCTCTCGCGCCTACGTCGACGGGCGACTGGCCGCGGTGGGCCAACTAGCCGACACCGGCCGCGCTCTCGTCGATCTCCATGGCCAGCACGCCCACCAGTCGCTGCTCGGTGCCGCCACCCAGCGGGCTGCCCTCGACCGGTTCGGCCGCATCGACCTGCGCCCACTGAGCGAAGCACGCCTTCGACTATCCAGTGTCGACGCCGAGTTCGAACGACTCGGAGGCGACTCGCGCGCCCGGGTCCGGGAGATCGACCTCCTCCGCTACCAACTCGCCGAGCTATCGGAGGCCTGTATCGAAGATCCCGACGAGGACGAACGGCTCGAAGCCGAGGAGGATACGCTCGCCGACGCCGATGCTCACCGTGCCGCGGGGGCAGTGGCCTACGACGCCCTGATGGGCGAAGGGGAGGCGTCGGACGCGCTCGGGCGGGCGCTCGGTGCCTGCGGCGAGCGGCAGCCCTTTGCCGCTGTCGTCAGCACGCTGAGTGCCCTCGCGGCGGAGCTGGCTGAGGCTGCAACCGATCTGCGAGCGGCCGTCGACGAGATTCCTGACGATCCGGCGCGCCTCGACGCGGTTCGCGCTCGGAGGCGACTGCTCAGGGACTTGACGCGCAAGTACGGTGAGCAATTGTCCGACGTGATCAAGTTCGAGACCGATACTCAGGCCAGACTGGCCGCACTCGAAGCCCGCGACGAGCGCCTCGTGGCCCTTGAGGCCGAGCGCGACGACGCCCGCGCCGCGGCGGAGCGCGCCGCCACCGCCGTCGGACGTGCGCGCCGCGCCGCGGCACCACAGCTCTCGAAGGCCGTCCAGGGCCATCTGCGCCAGCTCGCCATGCCATCGGCCCGACTCGAGGTAACCGTCGGCGACGGCCTTCTGTCCGGTGACGACGTCGCCTTTCTTCTCGGAGCCAACCCCGGTCAACCCGCGCTCCCGTTGGCAAAGGTCGCTTCCGGCGGAGAGCTGGCCCGCACGATGCTTGCGGCGCGGTTGGTTCTCACCGAAGCACCCCCAACGCTGATCTTCGACGAGGTTGATGCCGGTGTGGGCGGCGCGGCTGCGCTTGCCGTCGGTCGGGCTCTCGCGTCGTTGTCCACCGACCATCAGGTGATCGTCGTCACCCACCTCCCGCAGGTCGCAGCCTTCGCCGACAATCAGGTAGCCGTCACCAAGTCCGAACATGGGGGAAAGACCCGCGTGGAGGCAGCCGCACTTCGGGGCCACAGCCGGGTCGTGGAACTGTCGCGGATGCTGTCGGGTCAGCCCACGAGCGCAACGGCCCAAGGCCACGCCGAGGAGCTGCTGGCAACCGCGTCGCGCGATCGCGAGCTCGACCGATCGGCGACGGGTTGATGGCCCGGCGGCTCAGTGCCCACGCGCCGGCGACCGGCGTCATGAGCGGCGCGCCGCGAATTGTCGTGGGAAGGGCCCGAGTCGACATCCGCACCAAGCGCCTCCTCACCAGACTGCAGCCGGGCGAGATCGCGATTGTCGACCATGAAGATCTCGACCGCCTCGCCGCCGAAGGGCTGATCCGGGCGCGAGCCGGCGCGGTCGTGAATGCGTCTCGCTCGATCTCTGGTCGCTACCCCAACATGGGGCCGCTGCTCATCGCGGCCGCGGGCATCCCCCTCGTCGACCAGGTTGGACCCGACATCATGACGAAGATTGCCGAGGGCCAGGTTCTCTCGGTGGTTGGCGAGGAACTACGCGCCGGTTCTGAGGTGCTCGCCACCGGACAGTGTCACTCCCTGGAGTCTCTGGAGCAGGAGCTCGAGGCGTCAAAGCGCTCGGTCAGTGACGAACTCGAGCGTTTCGCCGAGAACACGCTGTCCTACCTTCGCCGTGAGCATCATTTGCTCACCGATTCACCGATCTTGCCCGACCTCACCACCGAGGTGGAAGGTCGCCACGTGCTCGTTGTCGTGCGAGGTGGGCTGCTGGAGGACTGCGAGGCCGATCTCGCCGCGCTGCGGGCTTACACCCGGGAGGTGCGGCCGGTTGTCGTCGGCGTCGATGGGGGCGCCGACCTCCTGTGCAACGCCGGCTACCGGCCTGACTTGATCATCGGAGACTTCGACTCCGTCTCGGACGAGACCTTGCGCACCGGAGCCCAGCTGATCGTGCACGCCTACCCCGGAGGTGAGGCTCCCGGCGCGGCCCGGCTCGAAGCGCTCGGGCTTTCGTACACCGTGTTCGAAGCAGCAGGCACGAGTGAGGACGTCGCCATGCTGCTCGCCTACGAGAAGCGCGCCGAACTGATCGTGGCCGTCGGCACCCACGCGTCGATGGTCGAGTTTCTCGACAAGGGCCGCGCCGGTATGGCATCCACGTTTCTGGTGCGCCTCAAGGTCGGGCCCATCCTTGTCGACGCCAAGGGTGTCAACCGCCTGTACCAGAGCAGGGTCCGGCGGCTTGATCTCGTCTTCCTCGTCGCCGCGGCGCTGTTCGCGATGCTGGTGATGGTGGCGGTAGCGCAGCCACTTCACGTCTTCATCCGGGCCACGTGGCTGAGTTTGCAGGACACCTGGCGCGCCATCATCGGAGCATGACGTGATCAACCTCCGCTACCACATCGTCTCTATCGTGGCCGTCTTTCTCGCCCTTGGTATCGGCGTCGTCATGGGCTCGACGGTGATCGACCGGGTCACCGTTGACACGCTCAACGCCCGGGTCAACTCCGTCGAACGTTCAGTACGGGCCGCCGAGACCGAGAACCGTCGGATCAACGATCAGCTCCAAACGGTCCACGATTTCGCCGACCAGGCCCGAGACCAGATCGCTCGCGGCCACCTCAAAGATGTTCCGGTGCTGGTGATGGCCGTGCAGGGCATCGACCGCAAGCCCGTCGACTCCTTGCGCGATGTCCTTGGTACTGCGCAGGCCTCTCTCGAGGGCACCCTGTGGTTCACACCCAAGATGCGACTCGCCAACGACGGCGACACGCGAGCCCTCGCTGCCGCCGCCGGGATCACGCTCGAGCATCCCGATCACCCCGACGCGAATGTCGTCCGGGCTGCCGCCATGAGTCGGGTTGTGGCCGGGCTGTCCGGAAATGGGGAGCCCAACCTATTGCCGGCGTTGAGCGCGGCCGGCTTCCTGGCCTACGAGGCCGCGCCCACGCAGACGGGCTCTCCCGAATCGGCGCTTGCCGCGCTTCCGGTACCGGGCATGCGGGTCGTGCTGGTCTCGGGCGCCGGTGCCGGGGTGAGTGATGACGTGGTCGCGCTCCCGCTCGCCCGATCATTGGCCCAGTCGTCGACGCGGCTGGTGGCGGCGGAAGCGGGCCAGGACACTCCGGGCGGGCGCGGCGTCTTTGTCGGGCTCCTCCGTAACGACGGCAATGTGGCCCCCCGCATCTCCACGGTCGACGACCTCGAGTCGCCCATGGGTCAAGCGGCGACGGTCCTCGCAGTGGAAGAGCTCGCCGGATCCCGCACCGGGCACTTCGGCGTGGGCCCGGGCGCCGAGCGCCTGCTTCCCGCGTCCCAGTCGTGATGGCGTGGCCCGGACCCTGAAGGACAACACTGGGGCAGAAGACGGCAGGCCTGACCCCGATGGCGCCGCCGGCCTTCTGCAATCCACGGTCAAGGTCACAACTGGAAACCTGGCGTCGCGCATAACCGGCCTCATGCGGGTGCTCGCGGTGGCCGCCGCACTTGGCGCCACTTTCCTCGGAAATACGTATCAGTCGGCGAACCTGGTCTCGAATCTGCTGTTCGAGCTGCTGGCCGCCGGAATTCTTTCGTCGGTACTTGTGCCACCCTTCGTCGAGCTGCTCGATGCCGGACGGCGCGACGAGGCCGAGGACATCGCCGGGGGGTTCCTGGGGTTGGGCCTCGTCGTTCTCGGCGTCGTCTGCCTCTGCGGGATCCTCGCCCGCACCTGGATCATGCAGGCGCTCACGGTGGCGGTTCCCGACCCAGCGGTACGTGCCGCCGAGATCCGCCTGGGATCGTTCCTGCTCATCCTGTTCGTACCCCAGGTACTGCTCTATGCAGTCGGCACGGTTGCCACGGCTCTGCTCCACGGTGGTCGCCGGTTCACCGCGGTGGCCTTCGCCCCCGTCGCCAACAACGTCATCGTGATCGCGACGATGGGTGTCTTCTGGGCCATCAGCGGGGGTGGGGGAGGAGTCGTCGAAGGCGCTGCTGGCCTCGACCTCTCGACCGCGCAAAAGCTCGTCCTCGCCGTCGGGACGACGGCGGGCGTCGCCGCCATGAGCCTCCTGCCCTTGGTCGACGTCTGGCGGGCTGGGATCCGGCTTCGGCCCCGGTGGGATCCTCGCCATCCCCAGATTCGAGCGCTCGCGCGCTCTGGTGCTTGGGGCGCGGCCTACCTGGCGCTGGGCCAGGTGCTCGTAGCCACGACCCTCGTGCTGGCCAATCAAGTCGAGGGCGGGGTCGTCGCGTACCAGATCGCCTTCACGCTGTTCCTCTTGCCCCACGCTCTGTTGGCCCAGCCGCTGATCACCGTGCTGTACCCCCGCCTGGCCGCCGAAGCCGTCGGTCGCCAGTGGCAGAGCTTCGCCAAGACCCTCGCGAAGGGTGGTCAGTGGGTGATATTCCTCACCGCTCCGGCGACTGCCTTTCTCGTCGCAGCGGCGGCCCCCGCGCTTCATCTGGTTCGCTTCGGGCGCCTCGATGCAGCCGGTTCCGATCTCGTCGCGAGGGTCGCCGTTGGCTACGCACTCGGCGTTGTCGGGTACGCCTGCTTTCTCCTCCTAACCCGCGCCTCCTACGCCGCGGGCGACACTCGAGCACCCGCCCTCGTGAACCTCGCGGTCACGATCGGAGGCTCCATCGCGATGCTGGCCGCTTTCGCGGCGGCATCGGGCAGCGACAAGGTCGTCGTGTTGGGCTTTGCGTATTCGGCCGCAGTGACGAGCGGCGCCGTGCTGCTGTCGATCGTCGTGCGACGGCGCGCCCGGGAGCCCTCCCCGGTGGGGCGGGCCCTGGCCCGCGC
>JALZBN010000086.1 GCA_030947365.1 Actinomycetota bacterium | reverse complement strand
GGAGGGCGGCGGCGCCCTTGAGTGGTTCGGCGACGGCGCCCGGTGCCTCGGGCGGCGACGGTCGTGGCGGCACCGGCGCGGCGCGCACCGGCGCGTCGATGGTTGGCGCGCTGGTGGCGGCCTCGCGTCGGTAACCCTCGAAGAAGTCGCGCCAGCTCTCGGCGACCGAAGACGGGTCGTCGGAGTACAGCTCGAACATGTCGTCGACCAGCCAGACGTTGGGCCCGAACGCCGCAGCCCCCCCACCGCTGTCCGCGATGGTTGTGGTGGTGCCGTCGGTCGTGGCCGTCTCGTCAGCCGTGGCCACTTCGTCAGCCATCGTGAAAACGATTCTACCGGCGGCGCATCCCATGCCCGCGCGCCGGGCTCGGACCGGTTCGATACGGTTGACAGGTGACTGACATCGATACGGAGATGATCGGAGAACCGTGGTTCTTCCCCGACAGCGTGTTGGTGCCGAGAGTGCCACACGATCCGGACGACATCGTTCCCCACTCCACCGACCACCACGTGGTCAGCCGCCCATCGAAGCTGGGAAAGACCTGGCAGGTCGCCCTTCTGTCGTGCATCGTCATCATCGTTCTCGTCGCCCTGATGATCACCGGCGGACGTGCGCTTCGCAGCACCGGATCGACCACACGGCCGCAGCTGGCGGCTCCTGCGGGGGTGCCCTCGAGCTGGATCGCCTACCGCGATCCCAATAGTGCCTTCCTCATCTGGCACCCGCCGACCTGGGTCGTCGACCGCAGCGGAACCTCCACCGACCTCACCGACGAGGCCACCGGCACGCGCCTGCGCATCGACCATCACGATCCTGTGCCGCCGCCGCAGGAAACCCAGTGGCTCGGGGCAGAGCAGACCTTCATGGCCGGTCACCCTGACTACGCCCGGCTTCAGATGGCCGCAACCACCTACGGCGGCGCGCCGGCGGCGGTGTGGGAGTACACCTACTCCGACAACGGCGTCCTTCTCCACGCGGCCGACCTCGGCTTCTCCACCCCGAAGACCGGCTACACGCTTGCCTTCCAGGCTTCCGACCAGGATTGGCAGCGGCTCCTGCCGTTGTTCACCTCCTTCAAGACGTCGTTCCGGATACCGCCCAGCCAGTGACGACCCGACTGGTCCGCCGGTTCGTGCTCGCCGTGTGCGCGGTTGGTATCGCCGGCATGATCGTCGGATCGGTCGCCGGTGACAACGGCGTCGCCCTCACGTTTGGCCTGCTGACCGCGGCCGCGATCGCGTGCCTCATGGTTGCGACGGCCGTCGCCGGTGACACCCCTGTCCGCGCCGACGACGATGCCGCGGCCCGGGTGGAGGAATTGTCGCGACAACTCGTGGAAGGCGGCGCGCCGACGGCCAGCGTGGAGGAACTCGTGCGTGAAGCCGTGAGACTGGGACGCAGGCGGCGATCGCTCCGGCCATCCCCCGCTCAAGAGCGATCGGACGACCGATCGGATCGAGAAGAGGCCGGGGCTGGGGTGCACGGCGGACGCACCCCGAGCCCCAGCGGCGAGACATTCACATGATCCGGGGCCGGTCGTCAAGCTGGTCCGAGTTGAACCATGAAAATGCTCACATCCGGGCCGGATCTGGCCGATATCCAGTACATGACGGTCCAACAGAGATTCGACAGCCGAGCAGTCGCTCGGCCGGTGGAAGCGGGCAATTCGGCCACCTGCGCCGGGTGCGGCACGCCGGTCAAGTTCACGGCCAAGGTTCGCCACCTCCAGGTCATCGCCAACGTCTACATCAACGGCAAGTGGAACCGGGTGGAGCACTACCACGCCGACTGCTACGAGAACGCCGGCGAGCCGTACGGCGCGGCTGCCGCCTGACCGCGCGTACCTTCAATAGTCGGCCCTTGGGGCCGGGTTTGTTCTATACTTGGTTCGATGAGTGACTTGGTCCCATGAGTGACGCCAACCTGCTCAAAGTCGGCGAGGTCGGCGAACGCACCGGCCTGTCGCGTAAGGCCCTGCGTCACTACGAGAGCCTGGGGCTCGTCGAGCCCGCGGTACGTACGGAGTCTGGCTACCGGCTCTACGACGAGGAGGCGCTGCGGCGCATCGAGCTCGTGCGTCGGGCCAAGACACTCGGCCTGAGCCTGTCGGAGGCCAAGGAGTTCCTTCACGTGGCCGACGGCTGCTGCGGCGACAACCATCCCGCCCTCGCCGAGCTGGTTGAAGGCAAGCTCACCGAGACGGCGCGCCAGATGGCCGAGCTGGCGGCGCTGCGGGAAAACCTCCAGGAGGTTCTCGACCGCCTCGAGAGCAAGCGGGGCCAGCATCGGTGCGAAGAAGCGCTCTGCACCTGCGGCGCGCCGCTCACGATCGGCCGCAAGCAGAGCTAGCTCGGCACCATCCGCACGGGGCGGCGCGGGAGCCCGCCGGCGCGTGAGCTGTACGTCGGCTTGCCGATGGCCGTCACCAACATCGGATCGGCGCGTGTATCGAAGAACTCCTTGACCTCGCCGTCGTAGAAGGTCAGGCCGGTCGCGCCGTAGTCGAGCGAGTACGCCGCCAGGTGCAGGCGGCCTTCGACGATGCCTGCCTCCAGCAGCGCGGCGCGATATCCCCGATCGCCGAGCGCCGCCGTGACGCCCTCGACGTCGGCGCAGTGGAACACCGTGTACGCGCCGTCCCCGCCGAGGGCCTGGTCGAGGCAGAGATGGCGCGCCGCGGCGAGCAGGTCGCCCGCAGCCAACAGGCCCAGGCCGTCGACACCCTGGCCCCAGCGATACGCGCCGGCGTCCCACCTGTCGACCGCGTGCACGATGAGGTTGTGCTCCAGCAAAGTGCCGCCCACGGCGACGAAGTCGGCTGGCACCGGCCGAGTCGCCCAATTCATGGCGTCCATCAGCAGCCTGACGGGCGCGGTGTCGTCGATCTTGAACTCCCTGGTCGAGCCCCGCCGACGGATGACCTCATCGACTGGCCCGGGCGCAGGCCCGTCGCTCGCACCCTGGGCGCGCCCGGCGGCAAACGTGGCCGCGGCCAACTGCCACTCGTCGACATCATCCGCGCTCGCCAGTTCGCCGGCGCGGTAGGCGGCCGTCACCAAGGGGAACCCGACAAGGGTGTCGCCAAGGTGCCCGGTCAACGGGGGCGACGTGGGCGCAGGCGGCAGAACCGACGGACCCTGCAGCCCGACGATGGCAAGTGGCACTTCCCGCGTGCCGTCCGCGCCGACCAGCGCGGCGACGTCGCGGTCCACGAACCCGAGCTCAAGGCGCGCCGGCCACCCCATGTCGTCGGTGACGGCAAAGGTCTGCGCCAGCATCGTCCCTGCGTCCCACCAGAGGTGGCGAAAGCCGCGTTCCCGGTACTTCCACGACGTGCGCCATGGCACACCGGTGACAACGAGCGCCGGGGGCGTCGTCGCGGGGACGTCGCCCAATCGAGTCAGCGCATGTGCGACCGGCTCGTAGTGGTAGGTGCCGGCGTCGAGCCCGGGGATGTCGCCAGTCACCACGTAGAGCTCCAGCGGACTCAGGTTGCCGGCCGAGCCCGCGGCGCGGAACCACATCGGCGCGCCGCCAACCTCCATAACGCGAACCACGCCGCCGGACAGGAAGAGGAGCCGTCCGAGAGCCGCAACGTCGATGGTGGTACCCGACTCGATCGACTCCGGGAGGGCGATGGTGTCGACGTCTGGATAGGTCTTGAACTGGGGCGGCTTGAGGTTCCACAGCATGGGGTGGAAGCCGTGGACGATGCGGTCGTCGTCGACCGGCGGGTGACCGGGACGGTGGACCGTCAGGCGGTGGTACTCGAGCGCCGAAACCGGTTGGAGGTCAGCGGTCAGGAGGCGGTCAGCGCTTCCTGGACGTAGCTCCACAGCACGTGGGTGAGCGCCGCCTGCGCCTCCTGCACCCGGTGCACGCTCTGCGACCGCACGACGATGCAGTGCTCGACGCTCGGGTCGACGGCCATGCGCCCGCCGTCGATACCGGCCAGCCCGACAGTGAGCATCCCCTGCTTGCGAGCCTGCTTGAAGGCGAAGAGCAAGTTGTCGGAGTTGCCACTCGTGGAGAAGCCCATGGCGATGTCGTGATCTTTGCCATGGGCGATGAGTTGGCGGGAGAACACGACGTCGAAGCCGATGTCGTTGGACAACGCGGTGAGCACGGCCTGGTCTTCGACGAGCGATCGGGCGGCGAGCGGTCGGCCGTGGGGCGGCGCGGTGTAGAGCTGGGCGACACCGTCGGCGTCGGTCGCGCTGCCGCCGTTGCCGAACGTGAACAGACGGCCGCCGGCCGCGAACCTTTCCGCCATGGCCGCAGCAACCGTGCGCAACTGCGCTTCGTTGTGTTCGAGGGTTTCGGCGCGCAGGGCCGTGCTCGTCTCCCACTTACCCTCGGCCGAGCTGGCGAGGTCGGTGAGGAGCGACCCGGAGTCGGTCTCGTCGCCTTCGATGAAGGGATAGAGGAAGTCGGTGCCGTCCTTTGCCATTCCGGGTCAGGCCCCGCCCAGATTCGTGATGGCCGACCCCGCATGCACCAGCAACAAATCGTTGGGACGGGGCGGGTCCACCAGCGAGGTGTCGATGTGGTCTTGCCCGTCGGCGGTTCGCACGAGCGTCTCGTCACCCTCGATGGCGATCACCTCAGCCAGCACGCCCTGGTCGGAGCACGTGATGCACACGTCGTCGGTGCACTCGGGCTCAGCCTTCAGCAATCCAGGGTGCTCGAAGCACACGTGAGTCAGTTCCCAGAGCAGGTGGTAGAGCCGCACGAACCGCTCAGAGGCATCCAGCTCATCAGTGGTGTCGAGCCAGATCACATGATCAGCCGCGCCGGGCTCGGGCCGCGCGCCCGCGCCAATCCAGAGTGTCTCGACGCCCCACGCCGGCGCGCGCCGCATGGTGTCAAGCACCTGCGGATCATCAGCCGGAGCAAGCGCCAAGACGATGTCGCCGGGGCGAACGGAGGCCCGAAGGGTGGCAACGACGTCGGCACCGAGAGGAACTGTCAGCGCAGCAAGCGCGCGCTTACCGACAATGACCGGGTGCACGAACTCCACCGCCACATGGTGAGCATGAAACCCCCAAGAAGGAGAAGCACACCACAGCGTGCCGCCCGCCGAGAACCGGCGGGCCATGGCAAGCGAGGCTCGGGCCAGATCGTCAAAGACCCCAGAGAGTTCCGTAGAGCGCGAGGTGTCAGCGGTGAGGGTCATGGGGGCGAAGCCGCATCAGAGCGGCGTCTCCTGGCTGAGCTGCTCGATCTCGTCGTCGTACATGCTGCCAAGCTCGCGGATGAACGCCAGCGTGCGGGCCGCCTCGTCTTCATCGATGCGGCTCATGGCGAAGCCCACGTGAACGAGAACCCACTCACCGACCTTGATGCCGCCGGGCTCGCCCATCACCAGTCCGATGTTGATCTCGCGCCGCACGCCGTCGACGTCGACGACCGCCTTGTGCTCGTCGAGGTCGATGATCTCAACCAGCTGACCGGGGATTCCCAAACACATCGCATACCTGCCTTCGTGGGGGAACGAGTCCTCGAACCTTCATTGTCGCATCTCGGGGCTGCCTACCCGGAGCCAACGTGCGTGTCCGGGAAAAAATCCGGAATCAGCACCTGCTCCGGATGACTACCTGGGTGTATTCTACATCTAGTACCGCAGAGCCAGATAGATGTTCTGGGCATCTAGCGAAGGGGAGATCGCTCCATGTGTTTCAAGAACCTGCCAATCGAATTCGACGCCAGCGGCAAGGCGTCGCTGCGTGAAGGGGTGGCCGACCCCTACTCGGTGACCACGGCCGAGCCCCGCCGCTACGTGCGCAAGCGCGAAGGTCCCGGCGCCCAGCTGGCGGCCCCGCCGAGGTTGCGGGACTGGAACATCGACCC
>JALZBN010000085.1 GCA_030947365.1 Actinomycetota bacterium | reverse complement strand
GCGCCGAACTGGCGCTGACCTGCAACTACTACGAGGTCGTCACCGAGGGCAGCTGGGAGGTGCTGCGAAAGGGGCCGAATCGATGCCTTCCGGCGCGCCGGATCGAGGAGATTCACGTCCACAGCGGCGGGACGACGGCGCTGCCCAAGGTGGCCGACAACGAGATGCTCGTCATGCGCGTCGAGCTCGGATCTTCGACAATCGACAAGCTCCGTGGCGCGCTGTTCAAGCCCGCCCGGCTCAGCTATGTCGTGCTCGACGACCGCGGCTACCAGTTGGTCACGGCGAACGCGGAGGGCCCACTGCTTCCGTGCCTGCCGCCGGTGACGGGGTATCCGAGCGCGGTGTCGACTCCGTGCCCGACGTCGCTTGCCGTTGTGCACGACGGGTCGATAACCATCGAGTTCTCGGCGGTGCCGCTCGCATGAGCAGGACCACGCCGACGACAGTGAAGATCAGGAGGAAGCTCACGCCCGGCAACTCGTAGTTGGGCTGGGCTGAGACGAGGAACGACGTCGAGTCGATGAGGGCAAGAAGAAGCAGCCGCCCCAGCGCAGCGAGACCGGCGGCGGCGCCAAGGATCCACAGCGTTCGCAACCCGCGAGGGCGGAGCGCCAGCGCGAAGACGAAACCGACAAGCGCGGCCGGCACCAAAACGAACATCGCGACCGAGTAGACCCAACGGAGCACCTTCAGGTTCCGAACCCGGGGCAAGGCGCTGCTCTCATCCGCCCGGTAGCGGGGCAGCGCCGATGGAAGCCCGTTGACATTGTCGTGGAACAGCGTCCAGTTGATGCCCGTGCCGGTGCTGAACGGGCGCTCCGTATCGGCCACGTGATACCCGGCGAGATAGCGGATACCGGCCCACATCGACGACGCGAACTCCCGGGGACTGAACCGTGACGGGCTCGGCAGCATCATCGGCATTGGCCGGGCACACGCCAAGAGCCCACTGGCACACGCACCGGTGATCTGGTCGGCAACCCGGCCCCAATAGCTTTGTGCCGCGGCTTCGGTCTCGATGTGGCCGGCGGCGGCTGTCGCGCCGCGCAAGGCGAAGGGAATCCATCCCGCGGCGATGTCGTCGCAGACCTTGAGTTGCTGGCAGCCGGGGATGATCCACGATTGCAGCGACCCCTCGAGGGACGGCTGCAACTCGCGCGCCGCCCTGCTCACCTCGTACACGGCGAGTCGCTGGGGCTTGCTGATGGGCACGAACCGGCGCGCCGGGCCCGCGTGCACGCTCTGCCACACCTCGTAGAGGCGAGCGAACTCGCCACCCGAGAGGTCGTCGGTGATGAACGCGCCGTACGCCCGCTCATTGCGCCACGACACGGTAAAGATGGCGGCGCCCAAGACGGTGACGGCCAACACGGTTCCCACAACGACCGGCGCGGCTGCCGCTGTCCATTCACGCCAGTACGTGCGCTCGGGCGTGGGCTCGGGGTTCATCCGTAACCGGCGCCGGCGCGCCACGACGCCGCCGGCAAGAAGGACGGCGATGGCGGGGAACATCCACGGGTGCTCGGCGCGTCCGAGCCAGTACGACGCGAGCACGAAGCCCGAGGTCAAGCCCACGCCCCCAACCGCCAGCCACCGGGAGCGTCCCCGTGAGGCCCCAGGTCCGGGTCGGGGTAGCGCCAGAGCAGCGAGAGCGAACAGCAACAGGCAGACCGACGAATACCAGTTGTCGCGCAGGAGGCGCCCAGCCGAATAGCCGAAGTACGCGGGATCGAGCGCCAGGACCACATAGATGCCAAACGCGATCCACTTGCTCCGCACAAGACGCCACACCGCGAAGGCGGTCGCGCCGCAGGCGGCGAGGTGCACGACCTGGATCACGAAGAGGTAGGGGAGATGAGTCTGGTGAGCCACGGCGAGGAAGGCCGGATAGGCCGGACCCTTCTGCAGCGTGCGCTCGTTGAACGGCCCAAGCCATCCCTTCTGCAAGAAGGAGCCGAGACGCACAAAAAGCTGATCGTCCTCGGCTGCGTCGGCGATGACCCACAGCGGCGAGATCATCCGCAGGATGATGCTGAGTACGCTCACCGACGCAATGGCGGCGATGAAAACAATCGTTGGGCGGGGCCGTCGCCCGCGCCGGCCGTTGCCGTCCGTCACCGGCGGCGCGGGATGCCCAGCACGCTGAGGAAGAAGCTCGCGAGGACGGTCTCAACGCCGACCATGAGGGCGACGAGAGACGGGACGACAACCCGCATGCTTTGGGAAAAGTCGAGTGATCCGAAGTCCTGAGAGCTCCAGTGCTCGACCGCGATGGCAGCGCCGACGACACCGGCCAATGCCAGCGCCGCGCCGGCCAGGAGCCCGGTCTCGAGCGTCACCCATTGCAGGGCCCGGTCGAGGCGTTTGCTGGCGGGCATGAGGCCCTCGATCTCGCCGAACACCTTGCCCAGCACTGCGAAGAGCACGGCCTGATACCCCAACACGACGGCGGCCCCTGCGAACAAAAGCGTCTGGGCGTCGAGCACCACGCGGCCAATCGTCCGCGGGCCGGGCAGGAGCCACACCATCATCGCCAGTCCCACCAAGATCAAGGCGCACCCCGGATAGAGAAACAACCAGCGCGGTGAGTAGAGCAGCAGGAATCGCAGGTGCCGCCAGCCATCGCGCCAGCTGCGCAGGTGCGGTGATCGGGAGCGGCCGTCGGGCCGCAGCCTCGTCGGCACCTCGCTGATGACGAGCTCGCTCATGGCTGCCTTCACCACCATCTCGCTGGCGAATTCCATGCCGGTAGTACGCAGGTCGAGCTTGTCGATCGACGACTTCTTGAAGGCGCGCAAACCGCACTGAGAATCACCGACGTGGGTGCGGTAGAAGAGCCGCCCGAGAAACGAGAGGGCGGGGTTGCCGAAGTACTTGTGCAGCTTCGGCATGGCGCCCGGGTCGATGCCTCCGAGGAAGCGATTGCCCATCACCAGCTCGTCGCCCTCACGCAGCCGCTCGAGGAACGGATCGAGGTGGGCGAAGTCGTAGCTCGCGTCGGCATCGCCCATGACCACGTAGCGGCCTCGCGCCGCGGCAATGCCGGCCTGCAGGGCCGCCCCGTAACCTCGCTCGGCGACCTCGACGAGGCGAGCCCCACAGCGGGTGGCGATCTCACGGGAGCCGTCGGTGCTGCCGTTGTCGGCAACGATGATCTCTCCCGAAACCCCGGATCTGTCGAGGAACCCTCGCGCCTCGGAAATGCAGAACGCGATTGTCTCCGCTTCATCGAGCGACGGCATAACGATGGACAGCTCGATTGTGGAGGGATCGTCGGGGCGCTGGGTGAGGTCCTTCATGCGCACACGGCTCACGTGGGCCTACTGGCGCTCCTGCCGGGACCGCTTCGCAGTGAGGTAGAAGCGGTAGACGGGATTGTTCCTGACCAGGGCCAGCCGCTCATCTTGATGCGCGACCACAGCTCGAAGGTGCTCGAGCTCGTGCCTCAGTGTTTCAAGCTCAGCTCTCTCGGCTCGCTCTGCCGCTTCGAGGACGGCGTGGTCGTCGCGGTACATACGCAGCAACGAGACAGCGTCGACGGCGAGCCGACCATGAGGTCTCAGCCGGCGCGTTTCCACCGCACCCCAAGGCCGGCGAACGAGGTCGCGCAACGGACCGACCGCCTGGCGCCAGGTGGAGCGCTGAGCCACGTCGAGAGCCCGCGCCGAGCACTCCGCTCGCATCACCGCGCTCCCGAGCAACCGCACCATGGCGTGGGCCAGGTGGGCGACGTCGCCCGGTGGTACCACCAACCCCACGCGCTCCTCACGAACGACCTCGGCCAGTGCGTCACCGTCGGTGGTGACGACGGGCAGTCCGGCCCAGAACGCGTCGAGAAGCCTCGACCGGAATGCAAGCCGGGTCTCCACCAGGTCACGCGCCGCGCTTACCGCGACGTCGGCCTCGAGCAGATAGGCCTGGCGCTCCTCGTAGCCGACCCAGTCGCCGAAGATGACGGACTTGCCTTCCAAGCCCAGGTCTCTGGCCCGCTGCACGGCCTGCGCGGCGGTACGCATGTCGGCGACGTTGCCGTCGACGAGTTGCAGACCGAGGAAATAGAGCTTGGCGTTGGGAATCTGGGCCACGACGGTTGGCATGGCCTCGATGACACTCACGGGGTCGAACCAGTCCCAGGCGCCCCCGCCCCAGAGGAGAACGAGGTCGTCGGGTGCAATGGCGGGGTGTACGCCCTTGAGCACGGGACGATCGTGGCGGGGTGGCACCTCCGGGACTCCGAACGGCACGACGTCGATCATGCGCCGCAGGGTTGGATCGAGGGCGTAGGAAGCGGGCTCGATTCTTCCCCGAGCCGTGAGCAGGCCGAGCCAGTAATCGCGCTGGCGCTCCGATGCGCAGATGAAGAAGTCGGCGCTGTCGAGCAGGTCGTTGGTCACAGACGCGTCCTGCCGGAGGGCTATGGCACCGACCGCCCCGCTTTCGCGGTGCAGCTCCAGATTCTCGAGCAACCAGGGGTCGTAGAGGTCGGCGACGAGCAGGCCGTTGATGCCCGCGAGAGTGGGATATCGCTGCAACGTGTAGCCCTGGACCACCACGACGTCGGCTCGGCGCGCCAGGTCCAAAAGCTCCCGCTCGTCGGAGAACGAGGCCACGTGCAAAGCGACGGCGTCAAGACCAATCGTATCGAGGGGCACGTCTACCGGCTCTCCGGTGGCGAGCGTGACCGACGCGTCACCGGCGAGCGCCTTGGCCAGCTCGACGGCGCGGATCGCCGGGCCGCGCATCTTCTCCGCCACTCGTTCGGTGGTGACCACCAACACGTGGTGGGCCCGCTCGTGGCGCCCGAGCCACTGATCCAGCCCGAACATGTCGACGATGGCGCGCTGGGACGCGAAGAGATGGGCGTCGTGGGGGTCGACGGGATCGAGCGGAAACTGGAACAGCCTGGTGATGTCGTCGTCGCTCACCGTACGGGCCCGTTGCACGGAAGCCCGTTTTGCCAACAGTCCTTCGAGGTCGTTGACGACGTCGGCGACGGCGTGCACGTGGGCGAAGGCAACCCTCGCATCACGGTCGGCCGGCTCACTCGTCGATCCGAAGTCGTAGGCGGCGCGGTCGAGCCCACCGCGGCGCGCCGCCCGTTGATTGAGCAGCAACAAGGCCGCGCCGAGTACCCGAGGCAGGTTGTCGGCGCTGTAGTTCTTGATGATCGAGCGCAGCGCGTTGCGCTCGTAGAGCAATACGCGCTGGTGGTAGGGAAAGCGCGACGACGTGCCTTGCATGCGGTGGTAGCAGCACGCGCCGGCGGCCAGCCGGGTGCGGTACCCGAGGAGCCGCAGGCGCCACCCGAAGTCGACATCTTCGAAATAAGCGAAGAAGCTCTCGTCGAATCCGTCGATGCTGACATAAACCCGGCGGTCGACGAGCATTGCGCCCCCGCAGGCAAACAGCAGCTCGCGTTTGTCGACGACCGACACGGCATCTATGGGAAGGCCGAACCCGACCTGCATGCCCATCCCGTAGAAGTTCATGGCGCCTTCGCCGAAATCAAGGTGGGTACCGTCCCACGACAGGATCTTCGAGCCCACGCACACGACGCCGTTCTCGGGGTCGTAGCCCTCGACCAGGCGGGTGATGAAGTCGGGCTCGACACGCGTGTCGTTGTTGAGGAGCACGACGCAATCGGCCTTCGACACGCCGACGGCAAGATTTACCGCCGGCGCGAACCCGAGGTTCTTGGGTTGAGGAAGCGCCCTCACCTCCGGGTAGGAGGCAATCAGATCGAGGGAGTCGTCGCTCGACCCGTTGTCGACGACGATCACGTCGAGAAGTTGGCGGGGATAGTCCTGCGTGGCCACCGAGTCGAGACAGGTGCGCAGATGCTCCGCGCCGTCCATGTTGACGATGATGACGCTGACCGTCACCGTGCGGGGCTCGGTATGCAACGGTCCGGCGCCGGCAGTCGCGTACGGGGTCGC
>JALZBN010000084.1 GCA_030947365.1 Actinomycetota bacterium | reverse complement strand
GCCTTCCCGTCCCGCTGTTCTGTGCCGGTGGTATCGCCACGCCGGCCGACGCCGCCCTGGTGATGCAGCTCGGCGCCGAGGCGGTCTTCGTCGGGTCGGGCATCTTCAAAAGCGCCGATCCTGAAGCTCGCGCTAAGGCCATCGTCGAGGCGACGGCGCATTTCGACGACCCGCACATCCTCGTGAAGGTCAGTCGCGGGCTGGGTGAACCGATGCCCGGCGAGGAAATTGCCGGCCTCGAAACTCGCCTCGCCGACCGCGGCTGGTAGCGGGAGCGCCGGCGGTGCCTCCAGGTGACCGGCATGAAGGTCGGAGTTCTCGCTCTTCAGGGGGCTGCTCAGCGCCACGCTGAGGCACTCGGCGCGCTCGGCGCGCACCCGGTTCTGTTGCGTCGACCCGACGACCTCGCCGGGGTCGAGGCGCTTGTTCTGCCCGGCGGAGAGTCGACCACGATGTCGCGGTTACTACTCAGCTCGGGGCTGTTCGACGCGCTCGCCGAGAGCATCGCCGCGGGCATGGCCGTCTTCGGAACCTGCGCCGGGATGATCCTCCTGGCGTCGGAGATCCTCGACGGACGCGACGATCAGCGCTCGTTCGCCGCTATTGACATCGCCGTTCGTCGTAACGGTTTCGGGCGCCAAGTCGACTCGTTCGAGACGGAGTTGTCCGTGGTCGGGATGACCGGCGGAGACTTTCCGGCGACCTTCATTCGGGCCCCCGTCGTCGAGCGCGCCGGCGCCGGCGTGCAGGTGTTGGCCGAGGTCGACGGGCATGCTGTGCTTTGCCGGAGTGGGGCGGTGCTGGTGAGCGCGTTCCACCCCGAGCTCTCCGGCGACCTCCGCCTCCACCAGCAGTTTTTGAACGAAGCCTGAGCAGCGAGCCTGAAGGAGCAGACAGATGTCCGGACATTCAAAGTGGGCAACCATCAAGCACCGCAAGGGCGCGGTCGACAAGGCGCGGGGCAAGCTGTTCGCCAAGCTGATTCGCCAGGTAGAGGTCGCGGCGCGCGAGGGCGGCAGCGACATGGACTCGAACGCCACCCTGCGCACGATGTACCAGAAGGCTCGCGACGCGTCGGTACCCACCGACACCATCGAGCGCGCCGTCAAGCGGGGCACGGGCGAGCTTGAGGGCGTCAACTACGAGCAGGTCACCTATGAGGGTTATGGCCCCGCCGGTGTGGCCTTCATCGTCGAGTGCCTTACCGACAATCGCAATCGCACCGGCGCCGACGTGCGCACCGTGTTCTCGAAGAACGGTGGGTCGAGCGCCGAGCCCGGAGCGGTGGCGTGGCAGTTCGCCCGCAAGGGCGTGATCATGATCGACAAGCCTGACGACGAAGACGCGCTCATGCTCGTCGCCCTCGAGGCCGGCGCGGAGGACATCGACGATCAGGGCGACACCTGGCAGATCACGACCGCGCCGCAAGAGCTAAGTGCAATACGCCAGGCGCTGGAGGACGCCGAAGTCGCCGTGCAGTCGGCGGAGCTGACGATGCTCCCGAAGAACACGGTGGCGCTGGATTCGGAAGTTGACGCCCGCAAAGTGTTGCGGCTGATCGACCTGCTCGAGGACTACGACGACGTCCAGGCCGTCTACGCGAACTTCGACATTCCCGACGCCGTGTTGCAGTCGGTCGAGGCCTAGCCCAGGCCTAGCCCATGGGCGGGCGGGGTATCCGCCCTCGTTCGCTCCTCACTTAGTAGCCTCGGAACGCTTGTTCGTACTTGGTATTGATCCTGGATTGTCTCGGTGTGGGTATGGCTGCGTCAGCCGTACCGGCGCTTCTACGCGGGTCCATGCCGTTGGCGTTCTGACTACCCCGCCCTCGGAGCCGCTTCCTCAGCGGCTTGGTGCCTTGCAGGGTGATCTTGCTTCGCTCATTGCCGACGTGCGGCCCGACGTCGTCGCGGTAGAGCGGCTCTTCTTTCAGGTCAACGTGCGCACGGCCATGTCGGTTGGGCAGGCGAGTGGGCTCGTGTTGGCCGCTGCCGCGCGCGCCGGGTGCGAGGTTGTGCAGTACACACCCAACGCGGTCAAGCAGGCTGTTGCCGGGTACGGCGCGGCAACCAAGGAACAGGTGCAGCGGATGGTCGCCTCTCTGCTGGGGCTCGCCGAACCACCGCAGCCTCCTGACGCTGCCGATGCCCTTGCCCTTGCCCTTTGCCACCTGGCGATGGCCCCTATGGCGGCGCGCGTGCAGGCGGCGGTGAAGCGATGATCGGGTCGCTCTCGGGCACCTTGGTCGATCGGTCGGCGCGGGGCGAGGTGGTCATCGAAGTCGGCGGCGTGGGATATCGGGCGATGGTGGCGCCATCCACCCTCGTGCGTCTTGGAGAGCCCGGCGCGACCGTGCGGCTGTTCACTCATCTCCATGTGCGCGAAGACGCGCTCACGTTGTTCGGGTTCGGCACCCGTGACGAACGCGACTGCTTCGAGGCACTCATCGGCGCCCACGGGGTGGGCCCATCGCTCGCCCTCGCCATCTTGTCCGTGCACTCACCGGTCGAGCTTCGCAACGCGCTCGTTGACGGCGACCTCGATGCCCTTACACTCGTTCCCGGGGTCGGCCGCAAGACGGCGGCGCGCCTGCTGATCGAGCTCAAAGCCCGTCTCGACGTTCCCGGTCTTAGCGAGCTCGACGTCGAGGTCCAAAACGCCAACGGCGCCAATGGCAACGGGAATGGTGCCAGCGCCCGGCGCGCCGAGGTGCGCGCCGCCCTCACCAGTCTCGGCTACGAGCCCGAAGAGGTCGTCCCCGTGCTGCGACAGCTGCCGGCCGAGGGCGAGGTCGAAGAGCTGCTGCGGTCGGCGTTGAAACTGCTGGCGGAGTCGCGGTGAGAAACGAGCTGCTGGTCGCCGCGGTGGAGCCCGAGGAACAGGCGGCAGAAGCGAGCCTGCGGCCCCGCAAGCTGGCCGAGTTTGTCGGCCAAGCCCGCTTGCGAGAGCACTTGGAGATTCTCTTGGAGGCGGCGCGGCGCCGCCAACAAGCCGTCGACCACATCCTGTTCGCGGGCCCGCCTGGCCTGGGCAAGACCACGCTCGCCGCCATCGTGGCCAACGAGCTCGATGTCACCATCCGGGTGACGTCTGGCCCGGCCCTTGAGCGCGCCGGCGACCTGGCGTCGGTGCTCACCAACCTCGAGGAAGGCGACGTTCTCTTCATCGACGAGATCCATCGGCTGAGTCGGGTAGTCGAAGAGGTGCTCTACCCGGCGATGGAGGACTTCCAGCTCGACATCGTCATCGGCAAGGGCCCTTCAGCTCGCTCCATCCGGCTCGATCTCCCGCGCTTCACCCTGGTCGGCGCGACAACGCGCACCGGCCTCATCACTGGCCCTCTTCGCGACCGGTTCGGTTTTGTCGCCCGCCTCGACTACTACGACGTCGACGAGCTCGACACGATCGTCTCTCGCGCCGCCCAGATCTTCGGCGTCCCGCTCGACCCCGCCGGCAGCCGTGAGATAGCGCGCCGGGCCCGGGGGACGCCCCGCATCGCCAATCGCCTGCTCCGGCGCGTGCGCGACTTCGCCGAGGTTCGTGGCGACGGCATCGTCTCGCTGGCTGCGGCTCAAGAAGGCCTGGCGCTGTTCGAGGTCGACGAGCGAGGGCTCGACAAGGTCGACAGGGCCATTCTCATGGCCGTGTGCGAACGCTTTGGTGGCGGGCCCGTCGGATTGTCGACGCTGGCCATCAGCGTGGCCGAGGAACAGGAGACTGTCGAAGACGTCTACGAGCCATTCTTGTTGCAGCTCGGGCTTTTGAAGCGCACCCCCCGCGGCCGGGTGGCCACCCCCGCGGCCTGGGAGCACCTGGGGCTCACGACCCCCGAGCGCGACCCGGGTCTGTTCGGCTGATTTCATGGGCGCCCGGCCCACCCGGGGCCACCGCGATATCCTCGACCCCAGCCCTCGCGGGCCCCACGATGGAAGCCATCCTCCCCCTCATCGCGATGTTCGGCCTTATGTGGCTGCTGCTCATCCGGCCTCAACAACGCCGTGTGCGCCAGCACCAGGCCGTCGTCTCCGCCCTCCAGGCCGGCGACGAGGTCATCACCGCGGGCGGAATTCACGGCACCGTCACCGATGTCGAAGACGACACCGTGCTCCTCGAGATCTCCCCCGACGTCATCGTGCGGGTGCTGACCGGCGCGATCAGCCAGCGTCTGACGCCACCCGAGGAGCTCGACGAGCTTGACGAGCTCGACGAGGAAGTTGCCAGCGACGACAGCACGGTCGAAGCCATCGGAGAAGACCAGCCCTAGCATGCGCCGTTCCCCGGGCCTGTCGGTCCTCATCGTCTGCCTGATTGCGTTCGGCTCGCTCGCGTTCGTGGTCGCGTCGGGGAAGTCGCCCCAGTTGGGCCTCGACCTCCAAGGCGGCGCGTCCGTGGTGCTGACGCCCAAGAACAAGGTTCCCTCCGCGGTGCTCGATCAGGCCATTGAGATCATCCGGAGCCGGGTCGACGCCCTGGGTGTCGCCGAACCCGACATCAGCCGTCAGGGCAACAACATCATCGTGCAGCTTCCCGGCGTGAAGAACCGAGACCGGGCTCTTCAGGTCGTGGGCCAGACCGCCCAGCTCTTCTTCCGCAAGGTCATCTCCGACGTGCCCCCGGAGACGACTCCCACGACGGTCACGACCACTCCCGGATCGCCGCCCACGAGCGTGGCCCCCGATCCCAACGCCACCACCCCGCCCGACAAGGACGACCCCAAGGCGGAGGTGATCCTGCCGGACAGCAAGAACAAGGCGCGCCGGTACAAGCTCGGCCCAGCCGATGTCACCGGGAAAGCGCTGTCGTCGGCGACGGCGAGTGTCCAGCAGAACACGGGTGAGTGGATCGTCGAGTTCAAGCTCACCGACACCGGCACCAAGCAGTGGAACGACATGGCTGCTGCCGTGGGCCAGGGCAACCGCATCGCCATCGACCTCGACGGCCAGGTCAAGTCGGCCCCCGCGCTCAACACCACCACGTTCAACGGCAGCGGGCAGATCAGCGGCAGCTTCACCGAGAGAGAGGCCAAAGACTTGGCCCTCGTGCTCCGGTACGGCTCGCTGCCCGTGCAGCTGCAACCCGAGACCGTGCAGACGGTTTCCGCCAGCCTGGGCAAGGACTCTCTCCACGCCGGCCTCGTCGCCGGTATCGTCGGCCTGGCCCTCGTCGCCCTCTACATGCTGCTCTACTACCGGTCGCTTGGGCTCGTCGTGTGGGCCGGTCTGTCGGTCACCGGCGCGCTGATGTACACGATCGTCACCCTGCTGGGAGAGAGTTGGGGGCTGGCGCTTAGCCTGGCCGGTGCAACCGGCATCATCGTGTCAGTCGGCGTCACCGTTGACTCTTATGTCGTGTACTTCGAACGACTGAAAGACGACCTTCGCGCCGGAAAGACCATCCGGTCGTCGGTCGACAGGAGTTTCAGCAAGGCGTACCGCACCATCTTGGCTGCCGACTTCGTATCGCTCATCGGCGCGGTCGTCCTCTACGTGCTGAGTGTCGGTTCGGTGCGGGGCTTCGCCTTCTTCCTCGGACTCTCGACCCTGCTCGACATCATCATCGCCTACTTCTTCACTCGACCGATGGTCGTGCTCCTGGCCCGCAACCGCTTCTTCACCGAAGCCCGCTGGGTGGGAGTGGCGCGTGGTCTGGCGGCGTCGTCCGGCGTCAGGTCGTCGACATCCAACCCGCAACCGGCGCGCGCCGGCACACCGTCGTGAGCTCCCGCAAGCCCGGCCTCGCCCACCGTCTCTATAACGGCGAGACGTCATTCGATTTCGTCGGCAGGCGCTGGTGGTGGTTCGCGGGCTCGCTACTGCTCATCGCCCTCGGCACGTTCTCGTTGCTCACCCAAGGCCTCAACTACGGCATCGACTTCAAAGGCGGCAACTCGTGGGAGGTCCCCGCGCCGCATGTGTCGGTGGGCCAGGCCCGAGGTGCACTGGGG
>JALZBN010000083.1 GCA_030947365.1 Actinomycetota bacterium | reverse complement strand
GCGTGGGACATCGTCGCCATCGCCCGTAACCACTGGACCTTCAACAGCCGCTATGTCACCGGCGCGCGCCTGCCGGGCGACCTTCCGATCGAGGAGCTCGTCTTCTTCATCGTGATCCCGATCTGCTCGTTGCTCACCTACGAGACCGTCAAGCGCATGATCCGCAAACCGTGAACGAGTACCTGATCGGCTCGGTGGCCGCCGTCGTCGTGGTCGTGGCCGTCGAGTTCCTGTGGCTGCGCACGGGCATCTTCGCCACCGCGACCTTTTGGATCGCCTACGGGGTCATCGTCATGTTCCAGTGTCTCGTCGACGGCTGGCTCACCAAGCTGTCGGCCCCGATCGTGATCTACAACCCGGACCAGTTCAGCGGTTGGCGGTTCCCGTTCGACATCCCGGTCGAAGACTTCCTCTTCGGCTTCGCGATCATCGCCCTCACGATCATGCTGTGGGAGCGGGCGGGCCCGGGTCGCGGTCGCGCCGGCGGAGGCGCACCAGCGAGTGGCCAAGGAGCAGTAGGGCCGAGGCCCCCACGATGACGACGTGGGCCCACAGGGCGGCGAGGGCCAGCGGCGGGATGCCGAGACCGATCGCGGTCAGCACGATCCGGGTTGGGCGTTCGCCGGGGGTGATGAGTTGGCGGCCGTCCGGGCTGGCGTTGTCGTCGGCGAGCGATGCTCGGGCCCGGATGTACTCGAGCCACCAGCACGCGGCCACGGCCGCGACAGCCACCCATTCGCCTGCACCTACGACTATGGCCAGGGACGCCGGGAAGGCAGCGTCGGCAAGGCGGTCGAGCACAGAATCGAGGAGGAAGCCGACTTTCGTGGCGCGGCCGGCTTGCACCGCGACGGCGCCATCGAGCGAGTCGAGAAGGCCCGACACGACCACGGCAACGCAGGCCGCCGCTGGCCCGGGCCAGCCGTCGACAGTCGCGAGGGGCACCGCGGCCACGGCCGCCAGGAGGGCGGCGACGGTGACCATGTTGGGCGACACGCCGGCGCGCGCGAGGGGGCGGGCCACCGCCGCTGATGCCTTCAACCACCCACCCACGAAGCCGCCGGGGGGCTCGGTCATGTGGAGCGCAGCCCAGTCTTGGATGTGCTCCTCGCCGCTGCGCTCCCCGGTCATGGCCGTGATCTTGTCGCGCGCCGGAGGCTGGTGACGCTCCGGCGCGTCTCGATCGCAACCGCGGCCAGCGCGGTGGGGCTGGCGCGAATGACTTTGGCGGCGCGCCGGTTCCTTAAGCCCGACCTGGGCGCGCCAGCGATCGACGTGCGCGTGATCGTCCCGGCGCGTGACGAGGCGGCAACGGTCGAGGCCTGCGTGAGGTCGGTGGTGGGCCAGGCCTCGGAGGTCGTAGTGGTCGACGACGTGTCGTCGGACTCGACCGCCTCGGTCGCGGCGCGCGCCGGCGCGCACGTCGTGCGACTTGAAGGTGATCCTCCGCTCGGCTGGCTGGGAAAGCCTCGGGCCTGCGCCGCCGGCGCCGCGGGAGCGACCACCGAGTGGCTCGCGTTCGTGGACGCCGACGTCGCCCTCCACCCACAGGCGCTGGCCACGATGGCGGCCGCCACCCGCGCCACCTCGACATCGATCGTCGGCGGCCTCGAGTGCAACTCGTTCTGGGAGCGGCTGCTCCTGCCCGAGCTCGGACTCGCCCTGGTGCAGGCCGGTCTCCCCCACGACTTCGCCAGCGGGCAGTGCTTCCTCGTGCGGCGCGACCACTACGAGGCCTCCGGTGGCCACTACAACCCCGCCGTGCGGGGATCAGTGGTCGAGGATCGAGACCTGGCGCGCCTGCTCGGCGGCCACGACGCCCGCCTCGCGCCAAAGCTCCTCGAGACTCACATGTACGACGGTGTCGCCGCTCTGCGCGCCGGGCTGGTGAAGAACCAGGCCGCTCTGCACGAGCGTCCGCTCCCGCATCTCGCCAATCTTCTCCTCCCGCTGACAACACGCCGGCCTTGGGCCGCCGCCCTCGTCAGCGCTGGCGGCCGCGCCGCGTCAGGGCAGAACCCGGCCTACGGGCTCTTGGCGCCCGCGGCGCGCGCCGTCCTCGCCGGCCTCTACCTCGAAAGCCTCTGGCGCGCCCGCGCCGGAAAGCCGGTGCAATGGAAGGGTCGCGCCGTGTATCAGCGCGCCGGCGTGGTCGACTCCAATGCGTACGACGACACGTCGATGTAGGTCACGTCGCCGACAAACGCCGAGCCGACCTTCAGTCCGATGTTGCGTTGCTCTCGCAACACCAGCCCGGTGGCGGGATCGAACCAGTCGTCGACCACCGCGCTCCCCTCGGTTGCGCCGCTGAACTGGGTTGTCCATCTGGTGTGGCGCGCCGCCAACGTGCGGCCGGCCACAGCAACTGTCTCGTCGCCGACATAGGTGGTGCTCTGGGCGGCGCGCGTGTCCTCGTCGGCGCACTGCCAGGTCGATTCCTCGCCGGGCCGCATGCGGGCTCCGTCGAACGAACCGCCGGCGCAGTGGAAGTCCTGGGTGCCGTGTGTCCACCAGTACGCGATGTCGGTGCCATACGCGGGCAGCCCGTCACCGCACCTGTCGTAGTACTCGAGGTGCTGCACGAGGAACCGCTGCTCCTCGCGAACGCCGCACCCGTGGCGCGTCACGATGCGCACGGTCGTCGCTGAGTACGACCGGTGGTAGTCGAGGAACGAGATGCGCTCTCCCCCGGTCGTGCGGTAGCTGTAGACCCCGGGCCTGGGCAGCCCTTGCACCGCCTCAGCCGCGCCGGGCCCGGCAGCCCGAAAGCGAGCCACCGCGTCGGTAGCAGACACCGAGCTCACCCAGTAGCGACCGCCCAGGAGAAATGCGGGAAGCCCGATGACGACCAGCGCGCCGAAAGCCCAGACCCGGTGGCGCGCCGGGCCCGTCACCGTCGCGGAATCGAGAGTTTCCCGCTGCCGGCCGCTCGGGCCAGCCGCCCCGCGACCGCGAGCTTCTTCCACGTCGGCACCCGCACCCGGCGCGTGAACACGTCGTAGTCGGCCGCCTCGATCTGGTCGAGGATGCCCGAGTACAGCGTGCGGGCCCCCCGGATACAGCGCGCCGACACCGTTGGCAGCAACGGGATGCCCTTGTCGGCCGACTCGTAGTAACGGCGGGTGCGGGCGATCTCGAAGGTCATCAGCTCACGCCACTCCGGGCCGGCGCGCCGCAGCCAGGGATCGGCGCCGAACTTCCGCAGATCCTCTTGTGGCACATAGACCCGCCCGCGATCGAGGTCTTCGCCCACGTCACGCAGGAAGTTCGAAAGTTGGAAGGCGATGCCCAGATCCTGCGCGTAACGGAAGGCCTCGGGACTGGTGGGCTCGAGGATCGGCAACATCATCTCGCCGATGACGGCGGCGGAACCGTCCATGTAGCCAAGGAGGTCGTCGAACGTCTCGTACGTCTCGACGTCGAAGTCCATGGCCATCGAGCGCAGGAAACGGCGGAAGTACTCGGGGTCGATCTCGAACGCCCGCACCGTGTGCACGACGGCCTTCAGCACCGGATCGTCGGATCGGCCCGTGGCAAGGTCGACGAAGAACCGATCGCCGAACTCGGTGAGCGCGGCGCGCCGGTCGGCCGCCGTCGGGTGATCGGCGACGTCGACGATGTCGTCGGCATATCGGCAGAACCCGTAGAGGGCGTGCACGTGGTGGCGCTTCACGGCCGGCAGCAACTGCGTCGACCAGTAGTACGTGGTGCCGTAGCGACGGTTCAGCTGGCGGCAGCGGGCGTAGGACTCTTCAAGGGTGACCACGCCCCCGAACCTCAGCCGCCCACCCGGGAAAGCTCATCGACCCTCTCGGCCGCCAGCCGTCCGGACAAGAGCACCATCGGCACGCCGACGCCGGGCACCGTTCCCGAGCCCACGAAGACCACGCCCGGCACCCGCTTGTCGACGTTGTTGGGACGGAAGGGGCCGGTCTGGAAGAAGTTGTGGGCCAAGGCGAACGGCGTACCGCGTGCCATCCCCTGGCGCTCCCAGTCGGTGGGGTCGACGAAGCGCTCCACCTCGACATCGACGGTGGGATAGCCAAGCGCGGCAACCCGCCCGATCAACGACTCGCGGAGGCGGGCTCGCTCTGTGGTCCAGTTCACCCGCCCGTCAAGGTTGGGCGTGGGCTCGAGGACGTAGAGCGCAACGCCACCGTCGGGTGCCAGCGAGGGGTCTGAGACGCTCGGGCTGGTGACGAGAATCGAGGGGTCGGGCATGATCTCGCCTTTGTCGAGAAGCGACTCAAACGCGCCGGCCCAGGCCTTGCCGAAATGGATGTTGTGGTGGGTGGCCCCTTTGGGCAGCGTGCCGCGCACACCGGCGAACCAGACTGCACACGACGGCGAGTAGTTGCCCCGGCGCGCCACCCGCGGCGCGGACACACCAGGGAGCAGCTCGCTGTACGCGACGGGCAGGTCGGGATTTAGCACGACAACCTCAGCAGGGACCAGATCGCCGCCATCGACAGCGACGCCCAGCACCCGCCCCGACGTGTCGCGCACCACGCGGTCGACCGAGACGCCATAGCGGAAGCTGGCCCCCGCCTTCTCGGCCGCCGCAACCAATCCCCGCGGCACGGCGTGCATTCCACCTTCGGGAAAGAACACACCCTCGACCGTGTCCATGTAGGTGATCACGCAGTAAAGGGCAAGGGCTTCGAACGGTGACAGCCCGGCGTACATCGACTGGAAGGAGAACAACCGTTGCAGCCGTTCGTCGGAGAAGTACGAGTTGACGACCTTCGACAACTTGCGGAGGCCGCCCATGCGCAGAAGCGTGACGAGTGGCATCACCGGGCGGGCCAGATCGAACAACGAGTCGAAGTTGCGATCGATGAAGTTCGGAAGCTCGAGGCGGTAGAGGTCGGTGAGCCAGTCGCAGAACCTTCCGAAGGCTGCCGCCTGATCCCCTCCACAGACCGACGCGATCTCCTCGGTCATCGCCTCCCGGCCGTGCAAGACACGCACCTCGCTGCCGTCGGCGAAACACGCCCGGTACATGGGGTCGACGGCGTGAAGGGTGAGATACGAGTCCATATCCGCGCCGGCACCGGCAAACGTGTCAGCCAGGATCCCCGTCATCGTCAAGACACTCGGGCCGGTGTCGAGGTGGTACCCGCTCTCGGTGAGCACTCCGGCGCGCCCCCCGGGCACGTCGCCCCGTTCGAGCACCGTGACCTCGTGGCCTCGCCCGGCCAGGTGGCACGCGGCCGAGAGTCCGCCGAGCCCCGCGCCCACGACGACGACCTTCATCAGCGGTCGCGGCCGGCGACGAACTCGGCCAGCTCGGCCAGAGCGCGGCGCGCCGCGGGGGCCAATGGGGCCCGGCCGAGGGCATCGAGGGCCTCGTCCAGGAGCACCTCGATGGCCCGCTCCACGGCCTCAACCGCGCCGGTCTCGATCAGCACCGCTTGGAGGAGGGAGATCTCGTCGTCGTCGAGGTCGGGCGCGCCGTAGCGCCCCAACACCTTGGCCGCGCCGGCATCGGCGAGCTCCAGTGCCGTCGCGAACAAGACGGTGGGCTTGCCCTCACGAAGGTCTTCACCCACGGGCTTTCGTGTCGCCGCGGGATCGCCAAAGACCCCGAGCAGGTCGTCGCGCATCTGGAAGGCCTCCCCCAAGGGAAGACCGAATTCGGAAAGGGCGCACTCGAGTTCGGGGAGGCGTCCGGCGAGGGCCGCGCCGAGATGCAACGGTCGCTCCACGGTGTACTTCCCGGACTTGTAGCGCGAGATCCGCGCCGCCGCGCCATGGGCGACGCGGCCCTTGGCCGTGCCCACGAGGTCGAGGTACTGGCCCACGTTCACCTCCACCCGGAGGTCGTTGAAGACGCGGATCGCGTCGGGAGGTGCGTCGGCGAGAAGTTTGTCGGCGTAGACGAACGCGAGGTCGCCGACGAGGATGGCGACGCCCTCCCCGAACCGTCGGGCCTCGCCGCGCCACCCGCTCAGGGCATGGCGCTGCTCGAAGGTG
>JALZBN010000364.1 GCA_030947365.1 Actinomycetota bacterium | reverse complement strand
TCGGCGAGCGTGACCCGGCCCATGTCCATCTCGGTGAGCGTCCCGAGCTGCTGCCGGCGCCGGAGTTCAGCACCGAACGTCACCGCATCACCCTTACGGTCGAACGTCTGTACCCGGTACCGCCCACCCTGCCGCCAGCGCACCCGCCAGCGCACCGCTCCGTCCTTCAGAACCCGCCTCTGGATCTCCATGCTGCTTCCTCGCTGTCTGACTTCCTACACAGCATGTCACTCTGCTCGGCACCTTCCGCCGAACCCCAACCTTCTCCGGCACTTGCCGCGCCCGCCGCCCCGTATGCCCCGCCGCACACCAATGACACAAAGCTCGGGCCAGACTACCCGAACCCCATGCACTGCATTTTCCTACGTGGGGGGCGGGTAGTCTGGCCCGAGCGCCCCTCAAATCTCCTTGTGCGGCGGGGCTTTTGGGGTCGTCAAGTGTGGAATTGGATTCCACACTTCCGTCCACACTTAGCTACACACCACTGATACCATTTTGGTATGCGAGGCGGCGACTACGTGATGATGGCCCGGCGACGCGCCGGGCTCACGCAGCGCCAGCTGGCCGAACTCCTCGGGCTCCGTCAGGCCACGATCGCACGCTGGGAACGGGGCGATCGCGGCGTCAGCGTCGACGACGTCGAGCTGGTCGCGCATGCGTGCGGCCTGCAGCTCGACGCACATCTCCTGGTCGAAGACCGGAGCTGGTGGCCGCAAATCGCCATGCAACTCGAACTTGATCCGCTCGAGCGAGTGCGGCGGCTCACCCCTCCGGGTGCTCCGGACATCGCAGCGGGGTTGTCCGAGCTTGCCGCGGCGGGCGTGTTCGGGCTCGTCATCGGAGAGGTGGCTGGGGCGCTGCATGGCTGGCCGCTCGTGCTCGGTTCATCGACGATCGAGGTATGTGGGTTTGTCGACGGCGTGGGTTATCGCCTCCGACAGATGGGCGCTCGACAGACCCGGAGCGGCAGGCACTTCGTGTCCGGCGGAGTGAGTGTGGTCATCGACGAGGCGCCGGCGGGCACGGTAGGCGAGGCGGACCTTGCCCGCAACCGGGTGGCGTTCGAGACGCCGGCCGGCGACCTCGACGCAGCCGGACTCATCGACCTGCTGAGAATCGCCGACGCGTCAGACGCTCGCACGGCACGGCGCGACTCGCTCGCGCTTCAAGCCGTCCTCGACGTCCAACGCGTGCGCGAGGCCGCGGGCACCTCCGGCGAGCGGGCGGCGGGGGACAGGATTGCTGAACGGGTGAGCCAACAAACCCCGGTCGCGTGAGCCCTGCCATCGACGCTGAGCGCGAAGCGCTCCTCGACGCTTGTGGCTCACGGCGTGCAGTTCGTCGTCATCGGCGGCGCCGGCATCCAGTCGCATGGCCGTCGTTACGACACCCTCGATATCGATGTCACCCCCGACCGCGACGAAGACAACCTGCACCGTCTCGCTGAGGCGCTGAACGAACTCGAATGTCGGCTCGTCACCGATCCCGCGAACACAGCCGCTTGGGTGCCGCTCCCACCCGACTACTTCACGCCTCGCAGCCTCCTCGCCGCCACCGTCTGGAACCTGGCGACGAGACACGGCCAGCTTGACCTCACGTTCGCCCCGAGCGGCTTTCCTGGCGGCTACGGAGAACTCGCGCCCCGCGCAGCACCTAACTGTCGCCGGCACTCGCATTGCCGTGCTCGTGGCTACCCTCGCCGACATCCACAAATCAAAGGTGCGGCCGACAGACCGAAGGACCAGGCGTACTTCCTAGCTACCGGCGAACCAGGCCTCGACTAGCCGATCTGCCTGCGCTCAGGGGCTCATCTCGGACAAGCGCTGGGAGGAGCCCACGCGCCGAGAGCCGGCGGTCGTCGAAGCGGCCCTTCCGGGCGCTCCCTCGTTTTCCGCGCGAAGCAGGGCCCCACCGGTGACGGTGGTTGCGTCTCAGGAGTGCTGTAAATAGTCGAGCGGGTGCTGTCAGAGCGACGGCGTAGGTTCCCTCACCGTCCTGTCAGACAC
>JALZBN010000363.1 GCA_030947365.1 Actinomycetota bacterium | reverse complement strand
CCATGATGGAGACAATGGCCCGGTGCCGCTCGATCGTCTCGGGCTGGAGGCGGCTCCCGTCCTCGTGCAGCTCTGCGCTGGATCCCGCCATTGGCCTACCTTTCTCGGAAAAGTCGAACGTCTCAGAAGTTGAACACGCTGTCGTCGACGCCGCAGACGCCCTTGAAGTACAGACGAAGCCGTGTCGATGCGCTGGCGAGGTCTTTGAGGCCGGTCGGCACCGCAGGTCCGGGCGTACCCGTTTCGAGCCGAGCCGAGAGCGATGCGTAGAACTGGTTCAGCTGCTGCACGTCGGAGGCAAGCGCGGCGGGGGCGGCGGCCGTTGCCTGCTGGAAGAACGTGGCCAGATCCTTGATGTAGGGCTTCATTTCCTCGGGGCCCTCAGGCCTCTTGGCGCCCTTGAACTTGTCGGCGAGCGCACTCGTCAACGAACAGAACTGTTCGCTGCGGGGAATGTTGGGTGGGAGCGTGACTGCGGCCTGCGCCTCGGAGGTAGTCGACGTGCCCTGCACCGCCGCAGGCTTGGCCGACGACTTGCTCGACCCACCACTGCAAGCCGTTGCCGTCATGGACAGCGCGGCGATTGCCGCGATTACCACCAACCGCACCTTCATGTGCTTAACCTGCCTCCACCTCGTCGAGAACCTGAGCGAGAGTGTTCCATGAGAGCGTGGCGCACTTTATTCGTACCGGGAATTTGACGACCCCGCGGAGGGCGCCGAGGTCGCCGAGCTCTACTTCGGGATCTGGTTCGACGACTTCGATGACCTCGGCGCCGTCGCCGTCGAGACGGTGCTCGTGAATCGACATCATGGCCTTGAAGGCCCGGATGAGCTCACGGGCTTCGGGAACCGACTTTCCCTTCACCCCGGCCGACATCATCGACGCTGATGACTGGCTGATCGAGCAACCTTGACCGTCGATCTTGACGTCGTGAACCCGACCCTCGTTGTCGAGTTCGAGGTAGACGACGACCTCGTCGCCGCAGAGCGGATTGAAACCCTCGGCGCGGCGCGCCGGCGGGCTCGGCAGCGACCCGCGGTTGCGCGGGTTGCGGTAGTGATCGAGGATGATCTCCCGGTAGAGGTCTTCGAGGCCTGACATCAAAAAGTCGCGGGCAGGCTTCAGGCAGGCAGGAACAGGTCGGAGGCGGCCGCGAGCGATTCGCTCAGCGCGTCGACGTCGGAGGGATCGTTGTAGACGTAGAACGACGCCCGCGCCGTCGCCCCCACGCCCAGGCGGCGCATCAGCGGCTTGGCGCAGTGGTGCCCGGCGCGAACGCAAACGCCAGCCTGGTCGAGAACCTGGGACACGTCGTGGGGATGGATGCCCTTGTAGTTGAACGAGATCACGCCACCCCGGTCGGCGGCGTCCGGAGGACCGAAGATCTGGATGTCGTCGCCGTGGGTCTCACGCAGCGATCGGAGGGCGTAGTCGGTGAGCACCATCTCGTGCTCGCGCACCGCGGGCATGCCCAAGCCCTCGAGATAGTCGATAGCCGCGCCGAGGCCGATGGCTTCGGCGATCGGCGGGGTGCCGGCCTCAAACTTCCACGGGATGTCGTTGGGGAGCCATCCGTCGAGGCGCACGTCACGGATCATCTCACCACCGCCGAGGAACGCCGGCATCGAGTCGAGCAATTGCTCGGCCGCCCACAGCACACCGATGCCCGTAGGACCGCACATCTTGTGGCTCGAGAAGGCCAGGAAGTCGCAGCCCAACTGGGTGACGTCGGTGGCCAGGTGGGGAACGTATTGGGCGCCGTCGACGAGAACGACAGCGCCGGCGGCATGGGCCGCGTCGGCGAGGCGTCGCACCGGATTGAGGGTGCCGAGCACGTTGGACATCGCGGTGACCCCAAGCAAGGAGACACCGTCGAGCAAACGGTCGAGATCGTCGAGCACGAGCTTGCCTTGGTCGTCGATTGGCAAGTACCGCAGCTCGATGCCCCGCTCTTCGCGAAGCATGAGCCAGGGAACGATGTTGGCGTGGTGCTCCATCTCGGTGAGGAGCA
>JALZBN010000082.1 GCA_030947365.1 Actinomycetota bacterium | reverse complement strand
GGAGCTGGATGACCTCTTCTTCGAGCGACTTGACCTGTTCGAGAAGGCCACCGACCTCCTGCTCGTACGCTGAGAGTCGCCGTTCGTATTCCGAGCTGGACGTGCGAATCACCTCCTCGCGGCTACAAGTAGCCAACATGCAGCCTTAAAACCAACATGCAGCCTTGAAAACAACATACACCTGCCCTTCAGATCTGAAGGGTACCCCCAGATGACTGGTTTTCCTGGTGATTTCCGGGTAAATTGATCTCAAGCCGACGCGACCCGTACTCCGGGCGCATCGGCACAAGTTCTTGTCTCCCTCCACGAGAAGGATGAGCGCCATGGCAATGAAGGTCTGGATCGACCAGGATCTCTGCACCGGCGACGGGCTCTGCGAAGAGATCGCCCCCGACGTCTTCACGTTGCTCGACGACGGCCTTGCCTACGTACGCGAAGGCAGCAAGGTGTTCTCCGACCCCGGCGGCGTCGACGGACTCGGCGTCGTTCCTGCGGGCCAAGAAGACGGCACGATCGAGTCGGCCGAAGAGTGCCCCGGAGAGTGCATCTTCATCGAGGTCGACTAGTACTAGTAACTAGTCGCCCTCGTTGGCTGGCTCTAAGTCCAACGAGAGTG
The DNA here is from genome assembly GCA_030947365.1 of Actinomycetota bacterium. Lineage (GTDB taxonomy): Bacteria > Actinomycetota > Acidimicrobiia > Acidimicrobiales > AC-14 > JALZBN01. The sequence goes on along the minus strand of JALZBN010000082.1, from coordinate 5,394 downwards.
AGTTGATGCAGTAGCGCTGGCCGCCTTCGCTGGGGCCGTCGGGGAAGACGTGGCCTAGGTGGCCGCCGCATCTTGCGCACGTCACTTCTGTTCTTCGCATGCCGTGGCTGTTGTCGTCGGTCAGCGTCACGTTCGCTGCTAGTGCGGGCTCGGTGAAGCTGGGCCAGCCGGTGCCGGAGTCGAACTTGGTGTCGGAGCTGAACAGCTCGGCTCCGCACGCCGCGCAGTGATACATGCCGTCGGCCTTGGAGTGCACATATTCGCCGCTGAAAGGCGGCTCGGTGCCCTTGCGCCGGAGCACTTCGTATTGCTGGGGTGTGAGCTCGGCCCGCCACTCGTCGTCGGTCTTTGTCACCTCGGGATCCACGACAAACGACTGTACCGGGAGCGCGTCACTGAAGGCAGTCGCCGGTGTCCGCCGTGCCGGTGCGACCCGCGGCTAGCGCGTGCTGGAGTTCCTGGGTGGACAGGGCGTAGGCCGTGTCACCCCGGTCGAGCGAGATGGCGAAGGCCACACCGACGACGTCGCCATTGCGGTCAACAAGCGGCGCGCCGGAGTCACCCGGGGCCAGGTCGGCGGCGAGGATGAGCACCTGACGGCGGATGGCGTGGTCGTAGTACAGATCTGCGCCGCGCGCCGAGATCTGTCGGCGGATCAGCGCAGGAGACACGTCAAGCGCCGACTGTCCGCCGGGGTGTCCGAACACGGCGCCGGTCTCTCGCGTCTCGGCATTGCCGATCGACAGCGGCGTCTGGTCGAGGCCAGGCACTCGCAGCACCGCGAGATCGCGGTCCGGATCGAACGATGCCACCACCGCTGGCAACCGCCTGCCGTCCGGCCGGACAACCTCTGTCTGTTGCTGTCCGGCAACGACGTGCGCGTTGGTCACCACAACGTTGGGCGCCACCGTAAACCCACTGCCATCGAGGCGGCGGCTGCAGGCCACGCCCTCAACCTTGACCGTGCTGGCCGAGACCCGCTCGACAACGGACGAGGGCAACCCCGATTCCGTCGGCGGTGCCACGTCGTCGAGGAAGGGGTCGAGGGAGGCGAACACCTGCGGCGCGCCGGCGGGGCCGACAAGGCGATGGAACGCCATCGACGTGTCGGGAGGCGTGGGGAACACGCCATCAATGGCTCGAGAGACGGCGGACTCCCGGACCGCGCCAGCCAGCGGGCCCGACGACTGAGCCATCGCAGGTATTACCAGCAGCCACAACGAGACGATGACCGCGACCGGAGCAGCGACGGCCCCAGCGACACGGTCAGTACGCTCGTAGGCAAGCGCCAGCAGTTCGGCACGAAAGCGCGAACCCATCCACCGACCGGCGTAGACGCCCGCGTAGCCGGCGCCCAAGAAGATGGAGATCTCGATCGCCAGGCTCACCCCCGGGCTCAGATCCTTGATCTGATGATCGAGTCCCGGCAGGAGGATCGTGGCCAGAACCAGGCCCTGAACGAGGCAGATCCAAGCCGTGGCGCCCCTGAGCAGGCCCAGCCGGTAGCCACCGACGACGGCGGAGAGAGTCACCGCCACGATTGCGGCGTCGAGGAGGTTCACTCCACGTGCATCAGCCGGGCCGAGGTGAGGAACCCGGTGTGCGCCACCATGCGGTGGTCGGGACGAACCGACTGTCCTTCGATATGCCACGACCGATGGAGAACCTCGATGGTCGACGCCAGCGAGAACGGGCTGGCGTCGAGCGCCTCCCGCAGCTGCGCCACCTGGCCGATACCCGGCAGGTAGGACACGAAAATCCCGCCCGGGCGCAACGCGGCCTGCGCGTGCTTCACCACCCGCCAAGGCTCGGGAAGGTCGAGGACGATGCGGTCGAGATCAGTCTCGTCGATGCCGGCGTACACATCACGTTCTACGACGCTGTACGTGCCGGTGGTTGAGCTGTACGGGCCGGTGGTTGAGCTCAGGAAGGCTTCGACGTTCTTCTGGGCCGTGGCGGCAAAGTCTGGTCGGATCTCGTAGCCGGTCACCATCGCGCCGGCCCGGACGAGTGCGAGAGACAACGCTCCCGAGCCCACGCCCGCCTCGAGTATCCGGGCGCCGGGAAAGACGTCGATGAGCATGAGCAGCGCGCCGAGGTCCTTTGGATAAATGACCTGGGCCCCCCGCGGCATCGCTAGCACGAAGTCGGCCAGCGTTGGGCGGACGACGACGTATCGGGCTCCCGAGCTCGAGCGCACGGTCACCCCCTCGGGCTGGCCGATCACCGCCGCGTGAGGTGTTACTCCTGCGTGGGTGTGGAACTCACCGTCGTCGCGCAGCGTGACGAGACGCCGACGGTCTTTGGAGTCCACGAACAAGACCTTTTCCCCGGGGGCGAGAGTTTGCACACCCCATCTTCGCGTCCCGAGGGCCTATGCCTTGTCGGAGCCGAAATGGGAGATGACCATGGAGTGCCCAGCCTCCAAGTTCTCCCGGTAGACAACTTCCGGTTCTTTCTTCGCCATCTTGACGAGGACACGAAGCGCTGTCGCCGCGACCCCGACTGCGAGCCAGGGGCGCGACCCGCCGAACAGGCCCTTTCCGAGCGCGAGACGTGAGAGGGAGCGCAGCATCAGACCCGGCGGATCTCGACGATGGTCGACTTGCGCCGGCCTCGTCTCTTTCCGAGAAGGAAGGCCACCCCGACGAAGGCCACGGCGACGACGCCGACGACGACCATGCCGGCGCTCTTGGCCGACTCACCTGTCTTCTCCGCTTCGCCGCGGATCTGGCGCAGCTTGCTCTCGATGTCGGCCCGGGTGACGCGACCCGCGCCGGCCACTTTCGCGCTCAAAGCTCCCCTTTCGGTGGGCTGCTCTTCGTGCCCTTTATGGCCAGTGCGATCACGGCGAGGGACAGCACCATGGCGATCAGATAGGGCAGGAACGAGAGATGGCCCCGGAAGGCCGAGCCCGTCTCCGCCTGCAACAGACGGATGACTCCCAGTACGAGGAGAATCGTTCCGAGTCCGCCGACGACGACGGCCGCCAGACTGAAGGCCAAGAAGCGACCGAGCCCCCGGATCGGATCAATCGTCTCCTGCTTGACGTATTCGATGACGAGCGTGACAAGGTCACGCCCGAGGGTAGGCAAGCTTTCATCCCGCTTGCGCTTCGATTCCGCCACGCCGTGAGATTAACCCGGAGAGGGAGCGGGAATCGCCGGATGGGGCGCAAGCTCATTGGGGTCGGGGGCGCGCGGATACCCGACGAGCTCATTGACGACGCCATCTTCGAGCCCGGAGCCGGCGGCGTCACGGGGAAGCTCATTGGAAAGGAGGCTGAACTGCACGAGTCGGCCGTCGTCAGCAGTGACCCATCCGCTCAGCCCCACCACGCCCTTCAGCGAGCCCGTCTTGGCCCGGACACGGCCTGCGGCCGGGGTGTCCACAAAGCGTCGGGCGAGGGTGCCGTCATGACCGGCGATCGGCAGATCACGGCCGATAGCGCCCTGGTCGCCGCTCTTGGACAGGGCTGCCTGCAAGAGGTCGCAGCTGAGTCGGTCGGAGCGGTCCAAGCCCGAGCCGTCGACAGCCGCGAAAGTTGTCGCCTGAGGCCCGAGCCCGCCGAGCGCTCCCTTGACCACCTCAACACCTGCGGTCGTCGTCCCGCCGCTCCCGAACCGGACCCCCAGTTCCTTTACGAGGAGCTCGGCCACCATGTTGTCGCTCTCCCGAAGCATGACCCCGACCACGTCGATCAACGGCGGCGACTCCAACGTGGCCACGGTCACCGACCCATCTGTGACCCGGCCGGACGCGCCGTCGCCGGCGATCGTGACGCCCCGGGCCCTCAGCAGACCCGTGAGGACTGACGCGGCATTCGCCGCCGGGTCGGGGGCGGCCACGATCGGCGGGTCCCACTTGACGAAACCTGAGTTGACGGTAAGGGCGCTGAGCGGTCCGACTTCGGAATCTCGGATATACGTGGGATTCCAGGTCGGCACGTAGCGCTGGGTGTCGTAGCGGCCCTCGTCACCGAGAATGCGACCGTTCACACGCCGGAGGCCGCCCGCGACCGCCTTGTCGGCAAGCGCCTCGAGCGGCGTCGTCACGCGGGGACGGCGTTGGTATCCAGCGACGGCGCCGAAGTCAGCCGTGCCCAGGAGCGGGTCGCCGCTTCCGACCAGCCAGAGGTCGCCGGCGACCGTCCCGTCGGGCCCCGGCGCGGCTAACGACTTGAGCGCCGTCGAATATCGGAAGTCGGGCCCGAGCCGGTCAAGGGCAGCCGTGGCCGTCAGCAGCTTCATGTTCGACGCGGGGATCAGCGGGGTGTCGGCATTCTTGGCGTAGAGCGTGCGGCCGCTCGCGTCACGCACCGACACGCACGTCTGGTCTGCCGCCGGGCCGAGGCCCGAGTCGCTCGTCAACCGGTCGAGGTCGGACGACAGGTGGGAGTCGGCGACAGTGCGAGACAACAGGGCCGGCACGCGCCGAGGGCTCAGCACTGGCGTCACCACGACCGCCCCCGCGCGCGCCGTCGAACCCGACTGCAACTCCGGCCAGATCGCGGCCACAGCGCACACCATCGCGATCGTGGCCAGGATGATCGGAGCGATCCGGGAGCGCATCGCGGAAGAGGAGCGGCTCGTCAGGGTGCCAACGCAGCCCGGAAGAACGAGCGCACGTGATGGAGACGCACCTCGAGCATCTCGGGCGCGAGCGGGTCTTGGTTGATGAGCGCCTCGAGGAACGGCAGGTCGCTGAAGTAGCTCAACAGCGCGCCGTAGAGCGTCAGCAGCAGCTGCTCGGGATCATGGCGTCGGAGGCGACCGGCATCCATTTCCCGCTCGAAGAACCCCACGGCGCGAACGAACAGTGGCCGCAGCCCGGCGCCGAGCTCGAGTCCGAGCCGGTTCCCTCCCTCGAGCGCCTCCCGGCGTACGAGGCGGACAAGCTGGGGGTGGGCCACGAAGAACTGGAAGCCGGCGGTAAGCACGAGGTCGACTTGACGCCAACCTTCGCGGGGGGTCTCGCTGGCCTCCTCCACCCGGCGGTACCAGTCGACGAGTGCCCCTTCAAAGACCTCCCGGTAGAGGGCCTCCTTCGAGGGGAAATGGTGCAGCAGGCTCGGTCGCCGAATTCCAACCGCGGCCGCGATGTCGTTGAGCGACGTGCCTTCATAGCCATGCTCCGCGAAGCACCTCAGGGCCTCGGCGAGGATCGCTTCTCTGGTCGAGAGTCCCTCGTGAGCGCCCGGCAGGGCGCGCACCGCCCGCTCAGACAGTGGCTGCAACTGTGCGGTGACGCCGTAGATCCATGAGCCGCAGGCTAGCGGGTGGGGCCCGCTGTCGCCTACCTACCGGTAGGTAGTACGATCAGTCAAATGTTCTCCTCGGTGTTTCTCGCCCTGGTCCTCGTCGCTCTGGTGACCCAGATCGGGATGTTCCTCAC
>JALZBN010000362.1 GCA_030947365.1 Actinomycetota bacterium | reverse complement strand
GCCAATGCGGCGACGGTGGCGGCGAGCGGGAACGTCATCAGGATCCCGACCAGTCCGAGCTCGCGATTGGCGAGCTGGAGCGTCAGCTCGTTGGGCACGGCGTGGATCGACCAGTGGCCTATGGCGAGAGCGACGATAGGGGCCAAGACCACGAGGAGGGCGAACGGTCGGCGCTGGCCGACGCGTACGAAGCCGTAGGCGATTCCGATCAGCACCGCCTTTGCAAACAGTGGCTGGTACAGGACGCGGCCGTTGAAAATGTCGTCGATGCGGGTGCCGAAGGGCGGCGTCGACCAAGTTGCCACCGGCCCGTGGAGGTTGCGGTGGGCGAGGAACGGCACGACCCAGAAGGCCGCCAGCCCCGCGCCGGCTCCGAGGCCTACGAGCAGCCGGATGATGCCGTCTCTGGTGAGCGAGCGGGCGAGCAGGAGGGCGACGAGCACGCAGACCAGAAAGAGCACAACGATGGCGACAGTGATCAGGTGGGTGATCGCCAGTGCCGCGGCGCTGACGGCGAGCAGTGCCTGCCAGGCCCAACCCTCTTCCGTGAGCGTTCGGATGGCCGCCCCGAGGACGACGAGGAAGAGCACCCCCCCGACCTGTTGGGGCACGAGTCCGCTGCCGAACAGCCCGTGGAGGCCGACGCCGAACGGGCTTGACGCGGCCAGACTCAGGACGGCCGCGATTCCCGCGCCGCGAGGGCTCAGGCCCATCGATCGGGCCAAAAACGCGGCGCCGAACGGGATGGCCACGACCGAGGCGATCATCACCACCTTTAACGCGCCGGCGCTCGACAGCGCGCCGAAGCTGAGCACCCGTAGGCCTATGAGCAGCCATCCGAACCCGGGTCCGTAGAACAGCGATTCCTGGTAGCCGACGCCGAACCGGGGCGACCACCCGTCGAGCTGTCCGTGCTTCAGGAGGTCGACGCCGGCTTGGGCGCGGATCAGGTGACCGGTGACGTCACCACCGCCCGGCAGCCGGGCCCCCCACACGTCGGCCGTCAACCACAGGGCGATGGCCGCGCCAACGGCGATGCCCAGCAGCGTGGGGGAGTTGTCCGGCGCCTTCACGCCCTGACTGTAGGTTCGGCGCGTGCCCTGGTGGCGGCGTACGAGTGGATCGGCGAGGCCCCGGCTCGCGGCGCGGCACTCGGCGTCGTCATTCCATCTGTGGTGGCAGTTTCCCGACGACCCCCGGCGCGCGCCGCTTGTGCAGGCGAGCGCCGTGTGCGAAGTGCTCGTCGCGCCGGCTGTCGACTCGTTGTACTTCTGGGCCCTCCAGGCCGGTTTTCACGACGGGCACGACGACCGGGGCGCGGCACACACTGGGCTCCAGTGGAATGGCCCGGACATGAGCCGGCGCGCCGTCAACTGGGGTGGGTACCGCGCCGCCATCGACGGTGGTGGCGAGTTCGCGGGCTCGACCTCCCCGCGGAGGCGAATCGACCAGAACGGCAACACTGTGGAGTATCCGTGGCAACCGCAGCGGCAGTACCGCTTCCGCATCGCCAAGAATCCGAGCGGTGGCAGATGGCAATCCACCGTCACCGACGTCGTCACGGGCGAGAGCACCCTGATCCGCGAGCTGTACGCGCCGGGTGACTACCTCGTGAGCCCCGTGGTCTGGTCGGAGGTGTTTGCCGGCTGTGACGCGCCGTCGGCCACCGTCCGCTGGAGCGGTCTCGAGGCAGTGACAGCCGCCGGTGCCACCGTGCGGCCGACCCATCTGTCGGTCACCTACCAGGACGCGCAGAACGACGGGTGCGACAACACCGACGTCGGGGTCGACGACCTCGGGGTGACCCAGACGACGAACACGGCGCGCCGGGTCGACCCGGGGACGATCCTGGCGGTGCCGCCCCGAGCGAGACTCCTCTGATGGTGCTCGACCGCATCGTGACTGCGTCGCCGTACATGTTGGCCGTGAATGTCCCCTATGCAGTGGCCATCGCCGCCGTCGGTGCCGAGGTTGCCTGGCTGGCGCGTCGCCCGGGCTCGGCGCGCCGGAAGGTCCTGAAA
>JALZBN010000081.1 GCA_030947365.1 Actinomycetota bacterium | reverse complement strand
ATGACGCCCCGTAGTCGCAGGGTGCCGATCTTGGCCTCCATCATCAGCTCGAGGCCGATCGGCGTGATCGAGGCCGGGTCTTCGAGCCTGAAATAGTTCCGGAGAAGGGCTTCTGCGTCGGCCGCGAACTGCGCCTCCGCCGCGGCATCGAGGGCCAGGCCGACGAATTCAGGATCTGAGCGCATCTCCTGCCTCGCCTGGTCGAGGCAGGCCAGGGCATCGGATATCGACCGCCGCTCGGGCGGCGCGCAGAAGAGCAACTCGAGGGCCCGGTGCACCAGGGTGCCCTTGGTGGCGGGCGGCGACGGAGGCTCGGGGAGCCGGTCGATCGCCGACAGTCGAAACGCGAGCCCGCAGTCTTTGAACGACGAGACCTTCGAGGGTGAGAGCGTGGTCGGGAGCGGGAGGGCCATGACCAGACAAATTACAAGGGTGGTATGACACAGTCAGGGACCGAGGTCTCGGACTACCTTGGCGGCCACCCGCGCCGGGTCTTCCAGGGGGCCGAAATGGCTGAGGCCGTCGAAATCCTCCAGCGTGGCGTTGGCCAGGGCTGCGACTTGAGCTTCGGCAATGTCGCGTTCGAGCGCGCCGCGCTCGGTGCCCCGGGCGATGACGACCGGGCAGCCCACGCGGCTCAGGTCGGAGAAGCCGTCGTTAGTCGCGCCGTTGAGATAGATCTCCGCCTCCACCTCCGGCGCGCAACGCAGGGTCACGGCTGGGTCGTCGGCTTCGACGAAGCCATGCTCGACGTAAGCCCGCAGCACCCGTTCATCCATCCAGGCGAATGGCGGCTTCGACGCGTAGTTGGCGAAGGCCTCGTCGCGCGACGCAAAGCTGGCGCGCCGGCGCCGGGCACCCTCGGCCAGCTTCTCGGCGCGCCGCACGGCCGCGCCGGGGTCGGGCCACAGGACCGGTTCGAAGCAGAACAGGGAGCGGAACAGCTCCGCACGGCGCGCCGCCGCCATCACGACGGCCGCGCCTCCCGACGAATGGCCCAGAGCGAACACCGGCGCGTCGTCGCCGCCACACGCCGCCGCGGCCGCGATGACGTCGTCGGCGAGTCCGGACCATCGCAAGTCGGTGGCGACCGGCGTCTGGCTCTCTCCGTGGCCCCGGAAGTCGAGCGCGAGGCAGTGGAAGGCTGATGTGAGGTGGCGGGCCAACGGGGCCATCACCTGGCCGCAGAAGCCGGTGGCGTGGGCCAACAGCAGAGTGGGACCGCTACCGCCGAGGTCGTATAGGGCCACCACCACTCCATCGGTGGAGGGCACCAACATCACGGTTCGTCGCCCCGAAGGAGGGCCGCCAGCTGCGCGCCGTTGACCACTGCCTGATCGCGGTAGCAGTTATTCATCAGCACGTGAACCTCTTTGGCCGACTCGGCCAACTCATTGATCTTCGGCACCCACTCCTCGAGCTCGCGCCGGCTGTAGAGATACCGGAAGCGCAACGCCGCGGTCGGCGTGTCCTGCTCCCACGTCTCGGTGTTGCGGCCGTGGAAGCGCACGACGGCGAGCTCGGAGGTGGCGGCGACGACCGGGGGCACCGACGACGGGAACCCCGCGGGCTCGTCGACGCAGACGAAGGTGAGGTCTTCGGATTCGAGAAACTCGAAGGTGCGCTCGCACTCGTCGCCCTCGAGCCAGCGACCGTTGCGGAACTCCACGCACAGAGCGAAGTCGGGCAGCCGCCGGCGCGCGGCGCGTATCTCGTCGCGGTTCGAGCTCTTCGGGCCGAACCACCTCGGATACTGGAGCAGGACCGCGCCGAGCTTGCCCGCCGATTGCAACGGCATGAGGGCGTGGTGGAAGCGGTCCCACACCTCGTCGCGCGCACCGGCACTCAAATGCTTGGGGTAGAGCCGGCGCTTGTCGCGGTGCTCGGGGATGACCTCGTCTTGCAGGTCGGGCCACAGTGAGTGGGGGAAGGTGGGGTGGCCGGTGAGCAGCGAGTAGGCCTTCACGTTCATCGTGAACCCGGGAGGCGTGCGTTCTACCCACGAGGCCGCCAGTTCCGGCGTGGGCGGGAAGTAGTAGGTGCTGTCGGTCTCCACCATGGGGAACCGGCTGGCGTAGAAGGCCAAGCGCTCGGCCGCTTTCATCGAGCGACGCGGGTACCAGTCGGTCTCCTTCACCAGGGTGGCGTCGGTCCACGAGCAGGTGCCCACGAGAACCCGCGCGCCGTGCAAGTCGATGGCCGGCGCGAGCGCGCCGTCAACCATCCCGCACGTACGCGCCTGCCCCGCTCAGTGCGCCGCGCCGCCACCTCGACGGGGTTACCGCCAGGGCACGGGGGTAGTCCTCGAACAGCCACCGGGCGAAGTTGTCCCGGGTCCATCGGGTGGAGCCCGCGACCCGAATCGGGATGCGCGCCCCCTTGCGGTGGCTCAGCGCCCGCCCGAGCAGCACCGACATCCGGTGGTCGGCGAAGAGGTCGTGCTTGACCGCGGCTTCGTAACGGCGCGCCGCGCCCGGCGCGTCTATCGGGCCGGCAGCGACGATCGCCTCCGCGGCACGCTCGCCGGTGAGCAGGGCCTGGGCGATGCCCTCGCCGGTGAGGGCGTCAGTGGCACACGCAGCGTCACCGGCAAATAACGCCCGCCCGCCGGCGGCAGCCAGGGGCACCCTGTCGATGCGCGCCGGGATCGGCCACGCCTTGTGCGGCGCCTCGGGTTGCGCGCCGGGTCCGAGCACGGCGCGCACGTGGGGACGATCCAGAATGTCGGGCCACATGGCTTTCATGTCCCGAACCGGGATGCCGGTCGAGCGCAGGATGCCGAAGCCCACGTTGGCCCGCCCGTCGGGAAGCGGGAACGACCACGCGTAGCCGGGAAGGAGGTCGGCGTCGAACCACACCCACATACTCGACGCCAGCGGACCGACGCCGCGGAAGTACTGACGGAACGCGTGCCAGTCGCCTAAGTAGCCCGGCTCGTTGACGCCGAGGGCATGGCGCAGTGGCGACCACACACCGTCGGCGCCGACGGCGTACTTCGCCACGATGCCGTCCAACCCGCCGACCGCGAGCTCGATGGCATCGCCGTCGTTGGCGAGCTTGGCGCCGGTGAGTGCGTGCCCGTCGAGCACCTTGGCTCCGGCGGTGCGAGCGACGTCGAGCAACGCCGCGTCGAGGTCAGAGCGGGTCGCAATGGCCGCGAACGTCCCGGGGCCCGGAAGCGGGAATCGCACGGCATGACCCGAGGGGCCGCGTACCCACACGTCGTCGGCCCGCTGCCACGACGCCACCGCGTCCGGCCGCAGGCCCAACGCCTGGAGATGGCGAAGCGCGGCCACGGTGAGCCCGTCACCGCAGCATTTGTCGCGGGGGAACCGAGCCTTGTCGACCACGACGACATCGCGCCCGGCGCGGGCCAGGGTGATGGCAGCAGCGGCACCCGCCGGGCCGCCGCCGACAACGGCAACGTCGGTGTCGAGCACGCGGACGAGATTAGGACACCGCGCTCGGCTATTGGCCCACGCGCCGGCCCGGCTAGTTTCTCTTGATGCCCAGAGCACTCATCACCGGCATCACCGGCCAGGACGGCCGTTACATGGCGCAGCAACTCGTGGCCAAGGGCTACGACGTCTTCGGCATGGTGCGGGGCCAGGCCAACCCCAAGATCCAAATGGTTCAGGAGGAGACGCCCGAGCTCGAGATCATCGAGGGCGACCTCCAAGACCTGTCGTCGATGATCGCGGTGGTCGAGCAGGTGCAGCCTGACGAGGTCTACAACCTGGGGGCCATCAGCTTCGTGGCCCTGTCGTTTCGCCAGCCCGAGCTCACCGCCGACATCACCGGGCTCGGGGTGCTGCGCATCCTCGAGGCCATCCGGGTCGTGGGGGGCACCGAAGACAACCGCATCCGCTTCTACCAGGCGTCGTCGTCGGAGATGTTCGGGAAGGTGCGGGAGACGCCTCAGACCGAGAGCACCCCGTTTCATCCCCGGTCTCCGTACGGTGCGGCCAAGGTGTTCGGCCACTACACCACGGTCAACTACCGCGAGGCGTACGGGCTCTACGCGGTGTCGGGCATCTGCTTCAACCACGAGAGTCCTCGGCGCGGCCTGGAGTTCGTGAGCCGCAAGATCACCAACGCGGTGGCCCGCATCAAGTTGGGCCTCCAAGACAACGTCACGTTGGGAAACCTCGACGCGGCGCGCGACTGGGGCTACGCCGGCGACTTCACCGAGGCGATGTGGATGATGCTGCAACAAGACGAGCCCGACGACTACGTGATCGCCACCGGTGAAACCCACACCATCCGCGAGCTGCTCGAGCTCGCCTTCTCCTCGGCGGGTATCGACGACTGGGAACCCCTGGTGAAGCACGACCAGCGCTTCGAGCGCCCGGCGGAGGTCGACATCCTCACGGGTGACGCCACCAAGGCCCGCAAGGTGATGGGTTGGGAACCCAAGGTGAGCTTCGCCGAGCTGGTCGACATGATGGTGCGATCCGATCTCCAGATCGAGGCGGCGCGCAGCCCCCGGCAGAGCTAGACCCTCCGACGGAGGTCGGGTCAGCCCGTGTTCTGAAGGCCGGCGGCGATGCCGTTGACCGTCAGCAGCAGGGCGCGCCGGAGCTGGGGATCTGGCTCGGCACATCCCCGCAACCGAGCCAGCAGGCCCACCTGGAGCCGGCACAACGGATCGAGCGCGCCGCGCCGCACGGCAAGCGAATGGCGCAGGTCGGGATCGCGCTGGAGCAACTCGTGCTGGCCCGTGACCCGCAACAGCTCCTCGACGGTGAGTTCGTACTCGTCCTTGATGGTGGTGAAGAAGTGGTGCAGCGACGGGTCGACGAGGCGCTCGACGTAGCGCGCCGCGATCGACAGGTCGGTCTTGGCCAGCGTCATCTCCACGTTGGAAAGGAACGTGCGGAAGAAGTGCCACTCCCGTTGCATGTCGGTGAGCGTGTCGCCGTGGCCGGCAGCGCGCGCCGCGGCCAGGCCCGACCCGAGCCCGAACCAACCAGGGAGGATCTGGCGCGACTGCGTCCAGCCGAATACCCACGGGATGGCGCGCAGGTCGCTTATGTCGTCGCTACCCCCCGGCCGGTGGGCCGGGCGCGATCCGATGTTGAGAGCGGAGAGCTCGTCGACTGGCGTCGAGGTGCGGAAGTAGTCGACCAGGCCCGGGGTCTTGACCAGATCGGCGTAGGCGTTGCCGGCCGCGGCCGACACGGTGTCCATCGTCGCATCCCAGACGTCGAGCAGCTCGAGGGGCTGACGGGACACGACGTGGAGCACCGACGCCTCCAAGACGGCGGCGAGCGTGAGCTCGAGGTTGTGCCGGGCCCGCGCCGGCAACCCGTACTTGGCCGCGATCACCTCGCCTTGTTCGGTGACCTTGATGGCCCCTTCGAGAGTGCCGAAGGGCTGGGCCAGGATGGCTTCGTGGGCCGGCCCCCCGCCCCGCGAGGCGGTGCCGCCGCGACCGTGCGACAGCCGGAGCACCACGCCATGGGTGTGGGCCACGTCGCGAAGCCGGCGCTGGGCCCGGTGCAGCTCCCACTGCGCGGTGGTGATGCCGGCGTCCTTGTTCGAATCGGAGTAGCCCAGCATTACTTCTTGGAGGTCGCCGCGGACTGAGACGAGTCGGCGGTAGCCAGGGTCGGACAGCAGGCCGTCGAGGATCTCACCGGCGGCGCGCACTGCGGGCATCGTTTCCAGGAGCGGCACGAAGCCGATGCGGGCCACTCCGAGCGGCACGTCGACGAGGCCCGCTTCACGCGCCAAAACGACGGCCGCCAGAATGTCGTCGGCGCTGCACGTGTGGGACAGGATGCAGCTCTCGACCGCGTCATCGCCGAACCGGTCGAGGGCGGTGCCGACGGTCGTGAACATGCTGAGCACCGCGGCCTCGTCACCGACGAGCCGGGCCGCGGGAGCGCGCAACGGGCGCCGGCTCGACAGCTCCTGGGAGAGCACCTGGTGGCGTTCCTCGGCGTCGAGCTCGGCGTAGGGGCCCGGCGCGTGGCCGAAGCGGTCGATGAGGGAGGCGGCCACGGCCTGGAGGCGCGCCGCGTGCT
>JALZBN010000361.1 GCA_030947365.1 Actinomycetota bacterium | reverse complement strand
GCAGCGGGTCGTCGGCCGGCGCGAGGCGCAGAGTGGCCGCCGGCAGGGCGAGAGCCTCGTTGGCGAGGGCGGATTCATTGCTGCGGGCGGGCACGGCGGGCGCCGCGCCGGGGGCACGGGCGGGGGAAGGTAGTCCCCGCACCGCGTGCAGCGGCGAGGCGGTGCGCAGCAGCGAGGCCTGGGGGCCGGCCCAGCGCCACGCCGCCCACTCCGCGAGCGCGATGACGTCCGCCGACGGGCCGAAGCCGGTGACGCCGGCGACCGCCTGCAAGGGCCTGTCGGTATCCGGCTGCGCGACGCGACCGACGACCCACCCCCGTATCCGCCGCCCGTGCATTGGTATGCGAACGATCGTGCCCACGCCGACGCGGTCGTCGAGCGACGCGGGAACGAGATAGTCGAAGGGCCGACCCAGGGCGTTGACGTCGGGCAAGACCCGCGCCACGGGAGCGTGGGGCGCTACGTCAGGTCGAGCGCCCGCTTCACCTCGTCGAGACGGCTCAGACGCTCCCACGAGAACTCCTTGTCGGATCGGCCGAAGTGGCCGTAGGCGGCCGTGCGGCGGTAGATGGGCTTTCGCAGGTCGAGGTCACGGATGATGGCGGCCGGCCGCAAGTCGAAGACCTCGGGAACCATGGCTTCGATACGCGCCGGGTCGACCGACTCTGTGCCGAAGGTCTCCACCATGACAGAAACCGGGTGGGCGACGCCGATGGCGTACGCCACCTGGATCTCGCACCGGCGCGCTGCGCCGGAGCCAACGACGTGCTTGGCCACCCAGCGCGCCGCATAGGCGGCTGAGCGGTCGACCTTGCTCGGGTCCTTCCCCGAGAACGCACCGCCGCCATGGCGCGCCGCGCCACCGTAGGTGTCGACGATGATCTTGCGTCCGGTGAGGCCGGTGTCGGCATGCGGTCCACCGAGCTCGAAGTTGCCGGTGGGGTTGGCCAGGAGCTCGTAGTTGTCGTCGGCAAGCTCGGGTGGCAGGAGCGGGTGGATCACGTGCTCGCGCAGGTCGGGCTTCAGCAGGGTCTCGATGTCGATTCCCGGCTGGTGCTGGCTGGAGATGAGCACCGTCTTCAGCGCGACGGGGCGGCCATCGCGGTACTCGATCGTGACCTGGGTCTTTCCGTCGGGCCGCAGGTACGGCAGCACACCCGCCTTCCGCACCTCCGCCAGGCGCTGGGCCAGGCGATGAGCGAGCCAGATCGGCAGCGGCATGAGGTCGTCGGTCTCGTCGCACGCGTAGCCGAACATCATCCCCTGGTCGCCGGCGCCCTGGTTGTCGAGCTCGCTGTCGGCGGTGCGCCCGGTGCGCACTTCGTAGGCGGCGCTCACCCCTTGGCCGATGTTGGGCGATTGCTCGTCGATGGCGGTGATGACGCCGCAGGTGTGGCCGTCGAAGCCGTAGGACTCACGGTCGTAGCCGATGTCACAGACCGTGCCCCGCACGATCTTGGGAATGTCGACGTAGGCGCGGGTCGTGATCTCACCGGCCACGACCACCAGGCCCGTGGTCAAGAGCGTCTCGCACGCCACCCTGCCCTCCGGGTCTTCGGCGAGGATGGCGTCGAGGACGGCGTCGGAAATCTGGTCGGCCATCTTGTCGGGGTGACCCTCGGTCACCGACTCAGAGGTGAAGGTCCACTCGCTCACGTTTTCTCCTGACTGTGTTCTGACAGTTTGTTGACGACGACATCGATCACGCGCCGGGCCAGCTCGCGCTTGTCGACCAACAGCACCTGCTCGGTGGTGCCATCTGCGGAGATGATCATGGCCCGGTTCGTGTCGGAATCGAAACCGGCGTCGCGTGACGACACGTCGTTGGCCACGATGAGGTCGAGGTTCTTGTCACGCAACTTCGCCCCGGCCCGAGCCTCCATGGCCGCGCCGTCGACCTCGGCGGCGAACCCGACGAGAAGCTGCGAGGGCGCCTTCTGCGCGCCCAGCTGGGCCACGATGTCGACAGTCGGCTCGAGGACGAGGGCCGGGACACCGTCAGCCTTGGACAGCTTCGTCGAGGCGA
>JALZBN010000360.1 GCA_030947365.1 Actinomycetota bacterium | reverse complement strand
CCACCTCATGCCATCGCGCACCGACGTCGTGCTCATCGACCGCGACAGCCGTCAGCAAACGGTCATCGTCGAAGGTGAAGAGGCGTCGACATCGCTCCAGGTTGTCGGCGACCGCCTCTACGGCTTCACCAATCTCGGCGCGCCGCGAGGGCGGGTCGTATCCGCGCCGGTCACGTCACCCCGAGCCGCCAATTGGGAAACACTGGTCGCCGAGTCGTCAGCCGTCATCGAGGGGGTCGTCGTCGCCGGTGGCTCGCTGCTCGTTGCTTCCACCGAACACGCCGTCTCCCGGCTCTGGCGCTACAACCTCGACGGGTCCGGCGGCGAGGAGATCGCGCTGCCCGGCATCGGCTCGCTCGGTGCCCTCGACGCTGACCCCGCCCACGAGCGGGTGTTCCTCACGTTCTCGTCGTTCGAGACGCCGTCGACAATCTGGCGGTGGTCGCGCGCCGGCATCGAGCCCTGGACCCAAGACTCCGATGCCGAGGTACCAGTGCTCGTGACGGAGCAGATCTTCTACGAGTCGACCGACGGAGCCCGAGTGCCGATGTTCGTCGTTCGGGCGCCGACCACTACACCTGCGCCCACGACGCCCACCGTGCTTTCGGGCTACGGCGGCTTCGCCATCACCTCTTCACCGGTGTTCAGCCCTGGAGTCGTCGCCTGGTGCGAAGCGGGCGGCGTCTATGCCCTCGCCGGGATCCGGGGCGGCGGCGAGTACGGCGAACAGTGGCACCGCGCCGGCATGCTCGACAACAAGAGCCAGGTCTTCGACGACTTCTGCGCCGCGGCCGACTGGCTCGTCGCTGAAGGCCGCACCAGCCCAGAGCGCCTCGGCATCCGGGGTGGCTCCAACGGTGGTCTTCTCGTCGGCGCGGCTATCACGCGCCGGCCCGAGCTCTGCCGGGCCGCAGTCTGCGCCGTGCCCCTCATCGACATGCTGCGCTATCACCAATTCCTCATCGGAGCGCTCTGGGTGCCCGAGTACGGCGACCCCGACGATCCCGACCAGTTCGCGACCCTCCTCTCCTACTCGCCCTACCACCGTGTGGTCGACGGCACCCGTTACCCGGCCGTGCTCGTTACGACAGCCGAATCCGACGCCAGGGTGGACCCGATGCACGCGCTCAAGTTTGCGGCCCGTCTCCAGGTCGCGACGGCATCACCCGAGGAGAACCCCATCCTTCTGCGCCTTGAGAGTCGCGCCGGTCACGGTAGCGGCAAGCCGGCGTGGAAACTGGCTGACGAGCTGGCCGACACGTGGGGATTCCTCGCCTGGCAACTCGACGTCACAGGCTCGGCAGCACCGCCCGCCTAACCGCTCGCACCACAGTGCGTTCGTCGTCGTTGCGCGACACGGAGATCTCGTCAGTGAGTGCCTCAACGACGTAGAGTCCCCGGCCCCGCTCGGCGTACAAGTCGGGAATCTCGTCGTCGTAGTGCTCGCCGAGCTCGAACCCCACACCATCATCTTCTACCTCGATGATGACGGCGTCTCCGTCGGCCCACGACCGCAGCGCGAGGGCACCCGGGGTTCCCGTTGAGTGCCGCAATGCGTTCGCACACAGCTCAGACGCCACCAAGATGAGATCAGAGCGTTCGACTTCGTCGACCGCCAGGTGCTCGAGCCAGTCAGCAAACAGGTGCCGGGCCAGGGGCACCGTGGCCGCGGTCGGCGAGAACCTGTACTCGAATGGAGCCAAGACCGGCCCGGTGTCGGGCAAGGGCGGCGAGCGCCGCCGCAGGACAAGGGCGAGCGAGTCGTCGCGCCGCATCGCGCCGGAGAGAGCCCGCTCGACGAGGGCTCGGGCCAGATGGTTGGCGGGATAGCGCGCCGTCTCCGCCGCCGCGGCCTTGATGCCATCGAGGCCGATCAGGATGTCTTTGCTGGCCTCGATAAGTCCGTCGGTGTAGAGCACGAGAGTGTCGCTTCGCTGGAGCGCGACCGTCGTGACGCCTGTCGAACCAGCGCCGGGCCAACCGATCGCGACCCCGGGCGCCTCGACCCACCGCACCTGGCCGTCGACGGAC
>JALZBN010000359.1 GCA_030947365.1 Actinomycetota bacterium | reverse complement strand
GTCCGGCAGGCTGCCCAGCATCAGCTCGCGCATGGCCTCAAGCGCCTCGGGTCCGCGCTCCAGGGCCACGAAGTATTCAAGCTCGTGGAAGTTGGGGTCATAGACCATCGGATAAATGCGATAGCAGCGGTCGGTGCGCCGGCCCGGCGTCGCCGAGTCGGGCTGGTCAGGCGCGGCCTCGTCGTAGATCTTCACGTAGCAGCGGTCGGTCATCGCGCCGTGGCCCTCGATGTTGTAGAGCGCCGCGGACGCCTCGCTGGGCATCCAGAAGAAGCCGAAGTGCCGGTGGTCGTGCACCAGTTCCTCCCAGCGCTCCATCACCTCGGCCCACGGCCAGACGTCGACCTCCTCGGTCAACCGGTAGGCGTCAGTGACCTTCAGCTCCAGCTCGGTCATCACCCCGAGCGTGCCCACCGACACCTGGGCG
Organism: Actinomycetota bacterium; assembly: GCA_030947365.1. Lineage (GTDB taxonomy): Bacteria > Actinomycetota > Acidimicrobiia > Acidimicrobiales > AC-14 > JALZBN01. The sequence goes on along the minus strand of JALZBN010000359.1, from coordinate 1,607 downwards.
GCGCGCAGCAGCCGCGGCTCGTCTTCGCCGATGTGACGGACCTGGCCGTCGGCGCCGACCAGCCGGACGCCGCGGACGACGCCCGACAGGCAGGCGTTGGCGATGCCCGAGCCATGGGTGGCGGTGGCCACCGCGCCGGCGATGTGCTGGTCGTCGATGTCGCCCTGGTTTCGCAGCGCCAGCCCGCGCTCCCACAGTGGCTCGTAGAAGCCGTGGATCGGGGTGCCGGCGCGCGCCACGGCTTGCCGGCGCGCGGGATCCGTACTCACCACCCCGCTGAGCGCGCTCAGGTCAAGCAGCAGCCCGTCGGTCTGCACGACGGGGGTGAAGGAATGGCCGGCGCCCACGACGCGCACTCCCATCCCCTGCTGGGCGGCCTCGTGGACCAGTGCGGCCACCTCCTCCTCGGAGCGCGGACGCGCCATTCGCGTCGGGGTGAAGGACTGGTTGCCAACCCAGTTGGTCCACTCCCGGGCGCTGGGCAGGTCAGCGAGCGCCATGCCGGAAGCGTAGACGGCCGCGCGCTGGCTGCGCAACTGTGGCGGCGCGGGTCGGTTCTACGGTTGGAGACCTGGCGAGCCGCCGGCCGCGCGATCCGTGCGCCCAGGTGCCGAGAACTCAATCAAGATCTGCTAGTCTCGGACTGAGATTTTTTGCAACCCCTGAGGAGTAGACACAGACATGGGTAAGACAATCGGAATCGACCTCGGTACGACCAACTCCTGTATGGCCGTGCTCGAGGGCGGCGAGCCGACGGTGATCGAGAACGCCGAAGGTGGGCGTACGACTCCGTCGGTGGTCGCGTTCACCAGTGGCGGCGAGCGACTCGTCGGCACCGTCGCCAAGCGACAGGCAGTCACCAATCCACAGAACACGATCTTCTCGATCAAGCGCTTCATGGGCCGCAAGGAGGCCGAAGTGCAAGAGGAGGAGTCGATCGTGCCCTACAAGGTCGTGTCGGGCTCGGGCGGTGACGCCCGCGTCGAGGCGGCCGGCAACCAGTACTCCCCGCCGGAGATCTCGGCGATGATCCTCGGCAAGCTCAAGGCCGATGCCGAGGCCTACCTCGGAGAGACGGTCGACTCGGCCGTCATCACCGTCCCCGCGTACTTCAACGACGACCAGCGCCAGGCGACCAAGGACGCCGGCCGGGTCGCCGGTCTGGACGTCAAGCGGATCATCAACGAGCCGACGGCCGCCTCCCTGGCCTACGGGTTGGACAAGGAAGCCGACCAGACGATCCTCATCTTCGACCTCGGCGGTGGCACGTTCGACGTGTCGGTGCTGGAGATCGGCGACGGCGTGTTCGAAGTCAAGGCGACCGCCGGGGACAACCACCTGGGCGGCGACAACTTCGACAAGGCGCTGGTCGACTGGCTCGTCGGCGAGTTCCGCAAGGCCCAGGGCATCGACCTGTCGGCCGACCCGATGGCGCTGCAGCGGCTCTACGAGGCCGCCGAGAAGGCCAAGATCGAGCTCTCGACCACGCAGGAGACGCAGATCAACCTGCCGTTCATCACGGCCGACACCTCCGGGCCCAAGCACCTGGACATGCGCCTCACCCGCGCCAAGCTCAACGAGCTGACCGCCACCCTGCTCGACCGCAC